>DYRB01000139.1 GCA_020718945.1 Lamprocystis purpurea
CCACATTGCCATCGACGGATTGTCCGGTTACACTCCCGAAGCTCGCAACCCCTGGGGCCTTCTTGGGCCGCCGGGGAGGGTTGCGGGTCGGTCGCAGGACCCGGGTCACCCGGTGACACGCGACCGAGGAGCCCCGAGACAGGTCCACGCAGCCCTTGGGGGGCCTGGCCTACAGGGGCCCGAAGGCTTCACCTAGGGCCCCGAACTCGGGGTTTTTTATTCTTCGTCGCCGTCCGGGCGCCCAAGGCGCCGGGTCCGCGACGGAAGATGAAGAGACTGGGCCTTAGGCCCATTTTTTGTTTTTGGGGCCCACAAAGGCTCGTACGGGCACAGAGGCGATGCAGCGCGCAGACGACAGACTGACGGCCCTGGCCCGCGGGGTGGTGGAGCCCATGGGCTACGAACTGGTGGGGGTCGAGTACTTCCAGCGCAGCGCACGCAGTTCGCTGCTGCGGGTCTACATCGACCACGAGCGGGGCATCACGGTGGACGACTGCGGCGCGGTCAGCCACCAGTTGAGCGGGGTCCTGGACGTGGAGGACCCGGTGCCGGGGAACTACGACCTGGAGGTGTCCTCCCCCGGGCTCGACCGGCTCCTGTTCACCCCGGAGCATCTGGCGCGTTTCCGCGGCCGGCGGGCGCGGGTCAAGCTGGCCGTCAAGCTGGACGGGCGGCGCAATTTCGAGGGACTGCTGGGGGAGCTGCGTGGCGAGACCCTGGACCTCGACCTCGGGGAAGAGGTTCGCCAACTGCCCCTGGACCTGATCGATACGGTTCGGCTGGTACCGGAATTCTGAATTCGGAAAAAGAGTGGAATGAGTAAAGAGATCCTGGCGGTAGTCGAGGCGGTATCCAACGAAAAGGATGTCCCCGAGGATGTCATCTTCGAGGCCATCGAGGCCGCGTTGGCCATGGCGACGCGCAAGAAGCACGGCGGCGAGATCGACGCCCGCGTCTCCATCGACCGCAAGACGGGGGAGTATTCGACCTTCCGCCGCTGGGAAGTGGTCGAGGACCCCGCCGAGGGCGAGGCCCTGGAAGAGCCCGACAGCCACCTGACCCTGGAGCAGGCCCGCGAGCGGGACCCGGACGCTGTGGTCGGCGGCTTTGTCGAGGAGCCGCTGCCCTCGGAGCTGTTCGGCCGCATCGCCGCCCAGACCGCCAAGCAGGTCATAGTCCAGAAGGTGCGCGACGCCGAGCGCGCCAAGGTGGTCGAGACCTACACCGACCGCAAGGGCGAACTGCTCACCGGCCTGGTCAAGAAGGCCGACCGCGGCAGCATCCTGGTGGACATGGGCGGCACCGTCGAGGCCCTGGTCCCCCGCGATCAGGTCATACCGCGGGAATCCGTGCGGGTCGGCGACCGGCTGCGCGGCTACCTCTACGACGTTCGCTCCGAGGCCAAGGGGCCCCAGCTCTTTCTGAGTCGCACCGCCCCCCAGTTGCTCGTCGAGCTGTTCAAGCTGGAGGTACCTGAGGTGGGCGAGGGGATCATCGAGATCCTCACCGCCGCCCGCGACCCCGGGGTGCGGGCGAAGATCGCGGTGCGCACCCGCGACCCGCGCATCGATCCGGTGGGGGCCTGCGTGGGCATGCGCGGTTCCCGTGTCCAGGCGGTGTCCAACGAGCTCAACGGCGAGCGTGTGGACATCATCCTGTGGGACGAGAACCCGGCCCAGTTCGTCATCAACGCCATGTCGCCGGCGGATGTAGTCTCCATCGTCATCGACGAGGAGGCGCGCAGCATGGATGTGGCGGTCAAGGAGGAGAACCTGTCCCAGGCCATAGGGCGCGGCGGCCAGAACGTCCGCCTGGCCAGCCAGCTCACCGGCTGGAACCTCAACGTCATGAACGAGACCGAGGCGGCGGCCAAGAGCGAGCAGGAGGCCCAGCGCCTCATGGAGTCCTTCATGGACCAGCTCGGCATCGACGAGGACGTGGCCGGCATCCTGGTGGACGAGGGGTTCTCCACCGTGGACGAGATCGCCTATGTCCCCTTGGCGGAGATGCTGGCCATCGCCGAACTGGACGAAGAGACGGTCAACATCCTGCGCGAACGGGCCAAGGACGTGCTGCTCAACCGGGCCATCGCCAGCGAGGAAGACGGCTCCACCGGGGTCGAGGACCTGCACGCCATGGAGGGTGTGGATGCCGATCTGCTCGAGGCCCTGGCCGAGCGCGACATCCTGACCATCGATGACCTGGCCGACCTGTCCGTAGACGAGCTGATGGAGATCGATGGTATGGACGAAGAGCGCGCGGCACGGCTCATTATGAAGGCGCGCGAACCCCTGTTCGCTGCTGCGGACCGAGACTAGGGGCAGGACCATGAGTGAAGTGACCGTCAAACAACTCGCCGGCGCCGTGGGTATCCCCGTGGAGCGTCTGCTCACCCAATTGCAGGACGCCGGGATCTCCGCCAGCGGGGCCGAGGCGACCCTGACCGAGCAAGAGAAGCTCCAGCTCCTGAGCTACCTGCGCCGCAGCCACGGTAAGAAGGAGGGCGACGCCGGCGGCTCGGCCCCGGACCGCGTCACCCTGACGCGCAAGTCCGTGAGCGAACTGCGCCAGCCGGCGGTCGCCCCCCGTCCCAGCAGCCCCACCGCCCGCCCCAATCCCCTGTCGCGGCCCGCCCCGGCGGCCCGCGGCAAGACCGTGAGCGTGGAGGTGCGCCGCAAGCGCACCTACGTCAAGGTCGGCGCCGAGGGCGAGGCGGGCCAGGTGGAGGTCGAGGTCGAGGCGACCCCTGTGGTCGCGACCCCGGCCCCCGCAGCACCCGCCGCTCCGGTCGCGCCGCCCCCGGTGGCGGTCGCGCCGACGCCGGCCCCCATCTCGACTCCGGCCCAGGCCCCGGCGCCCACCCCGGCCCCGGCCCCAACGGCACGCCCTGCCGCGCCGTCGCGGCCCGCGGCCCCGCCCGCCCGCCAGACCACCCCGTCCCGGGACCGCGAGCGGGAGCGTCCGCGCCGCCCCGGCGACGGCCGTAGCAGCGCCCCGCCGTCCAACGAGGCGCGTCGGCGCTTCGAGCTCGAGTCCCGGCGTGCCGAGGTCGAGGCCCGTCGTCTGGCCGAACACGAGGACCAGGAGAAGCGCGAGCGCGAGGAAGAGGCCCGTCGCCGCATCGACCTGGATGCCCGGCGCAAGGTCGCCGAGGCCGAGCGCCTGCGCCTCGCCGCCGAGGCCGCCCAGGTGGCGTCCGCGGAGGTCGCAGCCGCAGCCGAGGCCGAGGCCGAGGCGCAATTGGTCGCGGAGACGCAGGCCGAGGTGGTCCCGGAGGCCCAGATCCCCGTCGAAGACGAGGTCGAGCCGGTCAAGGGCCGCAAGCCCGCCAAGCGGGCCGCCGAGCCCGCGGCCAAGGAAAAGGACAAGCCGGCCAAGAAGGCCGCGGAGGTCCCGGTCGCCGATAAGGACCGCCCGGTCAAGAAGGCCGCCCGCAAGGACGCGGTGCGGGTGCGTGAGCTGGTGGTCCTGCCGGGGGTCGAGTATGAGGAGACCGACGTGGAGCCCGCCGCCGGCGGTGCCCGCCCGGCGCGGCGCAAGAAGAAGGCCGTCAAGCCCCAGTTGCAGGACAAGCACGGCTTCCAGCGCCCCACTGCGCCTGTGGTGCGCGAGGTGGAGGTCCCCGAGAACATCAGCGTCGCGGATCTGGCCGCGCGCCTCTCCGCCAAGGCATCCGTGGTGGTCAAGGTCCTGTTCAAGCAGGGCGTGATGGCCACCATCAACCAGGTCCTGGACCGCGATACCGCCATGCTGGTGGTCGAGGAGATGGGCCACAAGGCCGTCGCCGCCGACGACAGTTCGGTGGAGGACGACCTGATCGCGGCCGTCGCCCAGTCCCTGGACGAGGCCGAGGCCCTGCCGCGGCCCCCGGTGGTCACCATCATGGGCCACGTCGATCACGGCAAGACCTCATTGCTGGACTACATCCGGCGCACCCGGGTGGCCGCAGGCGAGGCCGGCGGCATCACCCAGCACATCGGTGCCTACCATGTGAAGACCGACCGCGGCATGGTCTCCTTCCTCGACACCCCGGGCCACGCCGCCTTCTCGGCCATGCGTGCCCGCGGTGCCAAGGTCACGGACATCGTGGTCCTGGTGGTGGCGGCGGACGACGGGGTCATGCCCCAGACCATCGAGGCCATACAGCACGCCAAGGCGTCCAATGTCCCGGTGGTGGTGGCCGTCAATAAGATGGACAAGCCCGGCATCAACCCCGACAAGGTCATGCAGGAACTGTCCCAGCACGGCCTCCAGGCCGAGGAATGGGGCGGCGACACCATGCTGGTCAAGGTCTCGGCCAAGGCCGGTACCGGCATCGACGACCTGCTGGAGGCCATCCTGCTCCAGGCCGAGGTGCTGGAACTGAAGGCCCCGGTGGACGGCCCGGCCCGCGGCACCATCGTCGAGTCGAGCCTGGACAAGGGTCGCGGCCCGGTGGCCACGGTCCTGGTGCAGGCCGGCACCCTGAGGCGCGGCGACATGATCGTCAGCGGCGGGGAGTACGGCCGGGTGCGGGCCATGTTCGACGAGGCCGGCCACAGCGTGAAGGAGGCGGGGCCCTCGATCCCGGTCCAGGTGCTGGGCCTGTCCGGTGCCCCCAATGCCGGGGACGACGTGGTCACGGTGGAGGACGAACGCCGTGCCCGGGAAGTGGCGGAACTGCGCAAGGGCCGGGAGCGCCAGAGCCGGTTCGTCGACCAGCCCGGGGTCAGCCTGGATCAGCTCTTCTCCCAGCTCAAGACCGGCGACAGCAAGAGCGTCAACCTCATCGTCAAGGCCGACGTGCAGGGCAGCGTCGAGGCCCTGCGCGAGTCCCTGCTCAAGCTCTCCACCGACGAGGTCAAGGTGGTCCTGGTGGCCACCGGGGTGGGCGGGCTGACCGAGTCCGACGCCAACCTGGCGGCGACCTCCGGGGCCATCCTGCTCGGCTTCAATGTCCGCGCCGACGTGGCGGCGCGCCGGGTGATCGAGGAAAAGGGCCTGGACCTGCGCTACTACAGCGTCATCTACGAGCTGATCGACGACGTGAAGAAGGCCCTGTCCGGCCTGCTGAGCCCGGAGATCACCGAGGAGATCATCGGCCTGGCCGAGGTGCGCGACGTGTTCCGCTCGTCCAAGTTCGGCGCCATCGCCGGCTGCATGGTCCTGGAGGGGGTGGTCAAGCGCAACAACCCCATCCGCGTCCTGCGCAACCATGTGGTGGTCTACGAAGGGGCCCTGGAGTCGCTGCGCCGCTTCAAGGAGGACGCCGCCGAGGTCAAGCACGGCATAGAGTGCGGTATCGGGGTGAAGAACTACAACGACGTGCAGCCCGGCGACCAGATCGAGGTCTTCGAGCGCACCGTCCGCGCCCGCCAGCTCTAGCGGGGACGGACGGGTACCATGCGCGAATTCACACGCACCGACCGGATCGGACCGGAAATCCAACGCGAGCTGGTCGAGGTCCTGCGCGAGGAGGTGCGGGACCCGCGGCTCAAGGGCATCACCCTGCAAGAGGTGCGGGTCGCCCGGGACCTGTCCCACGCCAAGGTCTTCTTCACCTGTTTCCCGGTGGACGAGGGTGGCAAGGAGCAGGAGCGCCTGCTCAACGGCCGGCTCTCCGGCTTCCTGCGCAGCGCCCTGTCCCGCCGGGCCCTGCTCCGCACCGTGCCGCAACTGCACTTCGTCCACGACGAATCGGTCCTGCGCGGCGAGCACCTCAGCCACCTCATCGACGAGGCGGTGGCCGGGCAGTCGGACGAGCCCCAAGTGGACCAGGAGCAGGAGCAGGAGCAGGATGAGTCGGATTGCGGTGGTGATGGCCCGGCCCATGGGTCGGGTGCGGTTTGAACATGGGTCGTAGACGCGCACAAGGTCGCAACATCAGCGGCATCCTGTTGCTCGACAAGCCCATAGGGCTGTCGTCCAACGGCGCCCTGCAACGGGTCAAACGCCTGTATCGGGCGGCCAAGGCGGGCCATACCGGCAGCCTCGACCCCCTGGCCACCGGGCTCCTGCCCGTCTGCCTGGGCTCGGCGACCAAGATCTCCGCCTTCCTGCTGGACGCGGACAAGCGCTATCGGGTGCGCATCCGCCTGGGCGAGGTCACCACCACCGCCGATGCCGAGGGCGAGGTCATCCGCACCGCCCCCACGGACGGTGTGACCCCGGAGGCGGTGACCGCCGCCCTGGGGGGGTTCCTTGGCACCATCTCCCAGCTCCCGCCCATGTACTCGGCGGTCAAGCACCAGGGCGAGCGGCTCTACAAGCTGGCCCGGCAGGGTCTGGAGGTGGAGCGCCAGCCCCGCGACATCACCATCTTCGCCATAGACCTGCTGGACCTGGCCCTGCCGGAGATCGAGATCGACGTGCACTGCTCCAAGGGGACCTATGTGCGCACCCTGGCGGAGGACTTGGGCGAGCGCCTCGGCTGCGGCGGTCATGTCATAGGCCTGCGCCGCACCGGGGTGGGGCCCTATGTGGAGACGGCCGGCCCCTTCGTGACCATGGACCAACTGGAGGCGATGAGCGAGGACGACCTCGCGGGCCTTGATGCCCTGCTCCTGCCCCAGGACAGCGCCCTGGGCCACTGGCCCGAGGTGCGGCTGTCGGAGGACGCCTGCTTCTACCTGCGCCAGGGCCAGGCGGTCCTGGTACCCCGCGCCCCCACGGAGGGACTGGTGCGGCTCTACGACCCCTCGCGGCGCTTCATCGGCGTCGGTGAGATCCTGGACGACGGCATGGTGCAGCCCAAACGGCTGCTGTAAACGCATGATGGACCGGGCTATTTCGATTCCATTTCAGGCGGGGCGCGGGTAAAATCGCGCGCTCGCAAAACCTGGTCCGACCCCCTGAAGTCATTGTCGGGGCGGTCAGCCCGGTGCCCAGGCACCGCGGTATGGGCCCATTTCAACTCCCTGACGAATTTAAGGAGACACCCAATGACAATGAGCGCAGCAGACAAACTGAAGGTCATCGACGATTACCGGCGGGCCCCCGCGGACACCGGCTCCCCCGAGGTGCAGGTGGCCCTCCTGACCGCCCGCATCCTGGACCTCTCCGGCCACTTCGCCCAGCACAAGAAGGACCACCACTCCCGTCGCGGCCTGGTGCGCATGGTCAATTCCCGGCGCAAGCTGCTCGACTACCTCAAGTCGAAGGACCTGGACCGCTACCGCGAGCTGATCGCGCGCCTCGGTCTGCGTCGCTAAGCCGGCCCCTCCGGCGGCCGGGGCCCAGCCCCGGCCGACCGGCCAGTCCGCTGCCCTAGGAGCCTGTCGGACTTAGGGGGATCGACGCGAGGGAGTGGGAGAGCGAGGT
>DYRB01000140.1:0-1142 GCA_020718945.1 Lamprocystis purpurea
CACGGTGTTTCCGGCCGCTGCGCCGGGTGTTGGTCTCAAATTTGGAATTGCTGGGTCGGACCACGTTGGTACCCGACCTGGGTCGAGGGGTCCCTGCCGAACCCGGGATTAGTGCCGGGTTGACTTGGGTCGGGTGCGGAAAGTAAATTAGAGTTCAATAATATTCGGATGCGGCCTTGTCTTTGGGCCCGCGCCATCCTTGACCGAGCCCCCGGGTGCAAGCACATGCCAGACGCCAAGCCAGCGAACGCGCCCAGCCCCCTACCCGTGGGGGGCTACCCGGGGATGCTGGCCGAGTGCCGGGCCCTGGGCGTCCCCGGCGCTTGTAGGCGGGTCCTGGATGATTGCCTCGGCCACCTGGACGGGCAGCTCCAGGGCCCGGCCACCGGCGACAACCGCCGCTCCGCCCGGCAGACCCTGCGCGAACTGGCGGACCTCATCGCCTCCGACCGCCTGGGCCTGGTCCGCGGGGACTATCAGCGCCTGCTCGCGCGGCTGGCCGGGATCTTCGCCGTCGGGCCCACCCCGGCCGGGCGCATCACCCTAGCGACCACGGCCCCGAGCTACGCCGGGGTGGTGGCGGCCATCAGCCGGGCCTGTCCTACCTGCGACTACGAGGCCCCACTGGGCCAGTTGCTGACCTACATGGCACGCCTCTTCCTGGACCGGCGCAGCGGCTGGAAGTCCATCTACCGCATCATCGCCTCTATGTCCGACGGCGTGGCGGCCAAGCGCCGCCTGGATGAGGCGGACTTTGCCCGCCTCCACGACTGGATCGAGTCCGGCGCCGCCAACCTCTTCTCCATACAGCGTGAGTTGGCCCGCGCCGTCGCCAGCCTGGCCGAGCAGGTCGCCGCCCTGGATGCCGAGATCGCCAGTCATACCGCCGCCCTGGAGCTGGCCGCCCGCCAGCGGCGCCTGGATGAGGGGCGGCACAACGTGGTCGCCTTCAGTGCCCTGCGCCAGGGGCGGGAACTGGCGGAGCTGAAGGGGCGCCGGGAGGACTTGCAGGAGCAACTCGCGGCCAAGCAGGGGATCAAGGACCTGATCGACTCCGACATCGGCGAGATCGAGGACTGCCTGGGCGCGACCCGCCGGGCCTATTTCGTGCGCCTCGCCTACAGCTCGGACTAACAACAGTT
>DYRB01000140.1:1242-5424 GCA_020718945.1 Lamprocystis purpurea
GTTCGGAGTGGCCCCTCCCCCAGGGGCGCTGGTCCTGGTCGATTGCCCCGTGCCTAACCCGACGCGTAACGGTAGAATCCGGCGCATCCGGGTGTCACCGAGGCGAGGGCATGACCACAGGGGCCGCCGTTACCCAAGTTGACAGGTCGCGCCGCGTCCCGGCGCGACCTTGGGCCTGGGCGCCTGCCCTGGTGCTGACCGGCTGCGCCCTGCTCCTGGTCCTCGCGACCTGCGCCGTCCTGGCCGCGGACCCGCAGCCCAGGCGCCAACGCATCTACATCGTCTCCAGCTACGACCGCGGTTACCTCTGGTCCCAGTCCACCCACGCCGGGCTCATGGCGGCCATGCGCCGCTACGACTACCTGGCCGACCAGGCCGAGGTGGACCGCTTCACCCAGACCGACAACCTCGATACCGCCCGGGTGGTGCTGCGCAAGGCCTGGATGGACACCAAGCGGCGCAATTCCTCCACCGATCCGGCGGAGACCACGTTGCGTATCATGCGCGACCTGGAGGCCTTTGGGCCGGACCTGGTCATGCTTGGAGACGACAACGCGGCCAAGTACATCGGCGCCCAGTTGTTGGACACTGAGGTCCCGGTGGTCTTCTGGGGCATCAACGGCCTGCCCCTCAAGTACGGCCTGGTGGACAGCATGGACAGGCCAGGCCACAACGTCACCGGGGTCTGGCAGCCGGGTTACTTCCGGGAAGGGCTGGAGTACCTGAAACGCCTGGTCCCCGAGGCGCGCACCTTCGCCATCCTCGCCTGCGACTCCGAGACGGCACGGCCCAAGGTCAAGCAGATCCAGGCCCTGGCGGCGGACGGGCGACTCCCCCTGCTGCTGGTCGAGACGGTCCAGACCAACGACTTCGAGACCTTCAAGCGCCGCACCCTGGACCTGGCCGGGCGGGTGGACGCCTTCTTCGTCCTCAACCACGACACCTTGCGCGACGCCACTGGCTCGCATGTGGACACGCTGGCGGTGGGGCGCTGGTACCTGGAGCAGGTACGCAAGCCGGAGGTCTCCAACGAGGACCAGTTCGTGCGCGAGGGCACGCTCCTGACCGCCAACAATTCCGGCTTCAATCAGGGCTTCATGGCCTTCGAGATGGCCTATGACGTGCTGGAACAGGGCCTCAACCCCGGGCTGATGCGCACCCGGGCCCCGGAGCGCGGCCCGCTCATGGTCAACCGCGAGCGGGCCTCGATGCTGGGCATCGACCTGGCCCCCCTGGCGCCGCTGATCGAGGAGTACGTCGACGCGGCCCTGGCCCTGCGGCCCCCGGCGGAGGTACCAGGCCAGCCATGAGTCACCCCCGCAACGACCGGGTCGACGGCGACCGCGCGACCGAGCACGGGATGTCGGGGTTTTTCGTCCGGGTCCTGGCCGCCCTGTTGTCGGTGAACCTGATCACCATCGGGGTCCTGCTCTACCACGCCTACGCCTTCAACGTGGGCACCCTGACCGAGCAGACCGAGGCCAACATCGCCCAGCAGATCGGCGTGGTGGGGGACGGCTTCGAGGCCGAGTACGGTAAGGCGACCGCCTCGCCCCTGCGCCGCCTGTCCGCCTCGCCCCTGCTCGATGACTACCTGCTCGGCTCCGAGGCCGAGCGCCTGGTGCTGCGGCGGCGCATCGAACAGGAGTTCCGCCAGGTGGTCCGCGAGCGGCCGAGCTTTCGCGCCCTGCTGTTCGTGGACGACGGCGGTGTCATCCAGGCCGGCATCATCGACGGCCGGCGCGCCCCGACCCGCCGGCTGGACGGCGGCGGCGCCGACCCGGCGGCCACCCAGGCCCTGACCGAGCTGCAGGAGCGCCTGGCGGCCACACCGCTGCTGCTGTCCTCCGGCAACATGGAGTGGTTCATGCCGCCCCGGGAGATGCAGGTCATAGGCCCGGTCCGCCTGGGGGACGGCCGGCCGGCCCTGTTCGCCGGTCTGGCGCGGCTCGACACCGACACTGGACGGTTCGGCGGCACCGTGCTGGCCCAGGTGGACCTGCAACCCTGGCTGGAGGAACTGGAGGCCCTGCGCTTCCTCGGCGCCCGGTCCCTGTGGCTGGTTGCCCCGGACGGCCAAGCGGTCCTGCACCCGCCGGCGGGGACGGCCCAGCTCGACCCGCGCCCCTTCCTCGACCCCATACCGACAGAGGCCCGGGCCGCACCCGCGGCGGGACCGGGGACCGCGGGGCTAGGGCGCGCCCTCACCCTGCACACCGACGCTGGCCTGCTGGCCTGGCGCGATCTGCGCCTGGATGCCTCCGAGCCTTTCCTGCGCTTGATAGTGAGTATTCCCGCGGACCTGGTCTCGGCGGGTTTCCAGCCCGCCATCCGGTTCTTCTCCGCGGTCATGGTGGGGTCCATCGCCCTGCTCGTGCTGGTCTCCTACTTCATCTCCCGCTACCTGTCCCGACCCGTACTGGCCCTGGCCACGGCGCGCAACCGCCTCGCCCACGCCCAACGCATTGCCCGCCTGGGGCATTGGGAGTGGGACCCCAAGACCGGCCGGGTGGCCCTGTCCGACCATGCGGTGGAGGTCCTCGGCCTGACCCCGGAGGACCGGGTCCTGGACCTGGACGCCTTCTGCGCCCTGGCCCCCGAGGCCGACCGCGGACCCCTGCGGGAGTTGCTCGCGGCTGCTTCCCGTGACGGCACCACCGGGGCGCTGGAGCACCCCATCGGGGGCGATGGGCCCCAGCGCTTCGTCCACCAGGAGGTCGAGGCCGTGGACGGCGAGCACCGGCGCATCGTCGGCACCGTCCAGGACATCACCGAACGCAAGCACGCCGAGGCGCGCATCGCCCAGCTTGCCTATTCCGATACCGTCACCGGCCTGGCCAATCGGACCCGGCTGATCGAGATGGCCGGCCAGGCCCTGGTGGATGCGCAGCGCCAGGGGCACCTGATGGCCATCCTGTTCATCGATCTGGACCACTTCAAGCGGGTCAACGACACCCTGGGCCACGAGGCCGGCGACGACCTTTTGCGCCTGGTGGGGGAGCGCCTGCGCACCTGCGTGCGGGCCACTGACCTGGTGGCCGCCGCCGGCCCGGCACCGGGGGCGGCCGGGGCGCACGCCGTCGCCCGCATGGGCGGCGATGAGTTCATAGTTCTGTTGCGGGGACTACGGGAGCGGGAGGGGGCCCTGCGCGTCGCCCGCGCCATCCACGCCACCCTGACCAGGCCCGTGGAGGTGGCGGGCAAGTCCGTCGCCGTGACCGGGAGTCTGGGCCTGAGCCTCTACCCGGAGCACGGCGACACGGTGGATGAGCTGGTCAGGCACGCCGATGCGGCCATGTACCATGCCAAGTCTCGGGGCCGGGACCGCTTTGAGCTGTACAGCGCCGACATCGATGAGGCCGCCCGCGCCCGGGTGTCCATGGAGTCTCGGCTGCGCCGGGCCCTGGCGGAGCGGGAATTCCGGGTCTTCTACCAGCCGCGGGTCGATCTGATCCGCTGTGACATCGTCGGCTTCGAGGCCCTGATCCGCTGGCCCGACCCCATCGAGGGCCTGGTCCCGCCGGACCGGTTCATCCCCCTGGCGGAGGAGACCGGGCTCATAGTCCCCATCGGCCATTGGGTCATGCAGACCGCCATCCGCCAGTTGCGCGCCTGGCGGGACAGCTCCGGTGTCCACGTCAACATGTCCATCAACCTGTCCCCGGCCCAGTTTCGCGACCCGGACCTGGCCGTGCAGGTACGCGGCCTGATTGCCGAGACCCGCATCGCCCCCTCCCTGATCGAACTGGAACTGACCGAGGGGACCCTGTTCCACGACGTGGATGCCGGGGTCGCCCTGGCCCGGGAGCTTCAGGCGGCCGGTGTGCGCCTGGCGGTGGACGACTTCGGCACCGGCTACTCGTCGCTCCAGTTGCTCAAGCGCTTCCCGGTGAAGGTACTCAAGGTCGATCAGTCCTTCATCCGCGATGTCCTGAGCGACAGCGAGGACGCCCTGATAGTGCGGACCTCCGTGACCCTCGGCCAACAGCTCGGGCTGCGGGTGGTGGCCGAGGGGGTCGAGTCCACCGGGCAACTCGAATTCCTGCGCAGCATCGGCTGCGACGAGGCCCAGGGCTACCTGTTCGGGCACCCGATGCCCGAGGATGAGGCCCTGGCCCTGCTCCTGAGCCAGGCCCGGGTGTGCCGGTCATTGGCCTGAGGTCCAGCCCGCGGACCTTTGTC
>DYRB01000140.1:5524-7255 GCA_020718945.1 Lamprocystis purpurea
CATTTGCGTTCATTTGCGGACGGCAATTCTTTCGCGGTTCAACCAACCAGTAGGGTGCAAGCGTGGATAAGCCAGACAAGAGTTGCGAAGGCCCGGACCTGGTCCGCCGCCGGCTGATCGGCGGACTGGCCGCAGCGGCCATCCCGGGCAGTTTCCTGATCCCGCGCTTTGCACGCGGCGCTCGTCGGCACACCCTGCGCATTCTGCAATGGAACCACTTCGTGCCGGCCTTCGATACCTGGTTCGACACCCAGTTCGTGCGTGCCTGGGGGGAGGCCAACGACACCGATGTGATGGTGGACCGGGTCGGCATGACCAGCCTCACCAGCCGGGCGCGCGCCGAGGTCGCCGCCGGGCGCGGGCACGACCTGTTTATGTTCCTCAGCCCGCCGCCGGTCTTCGAAGACCAGGTGATCGACCACCGGGAGGTCTACGAGGAGTGCACCCGGCGCTTCGGCAAACCCCTGGACCTAGCCATCCGCAGCACCTACAACCCGGTCACCCAGCGCTACTACGGCTTCTCTGAGAGCTATGTCCCGGACCTGGTCAACTACCGCACCGACCTGTGGGGCGAGGTGGGGGTGACCCCGGACACCTGGGACGACATCCGCCGCGGCGGGGCGGAGATTCTGCGCCGCCGGGGCATCCCGGTGGGTCTGGGCCTGGCCCCGGAGCTGGACTCCAACATGGCCCTGCGCTCCATCCTGCTGTGCTTCGGGGCCTCGGTGCAGGATGCCCAGGGGCGCCTGGTGCTGGACTCGCCGGCCACCCGGGCGGCGGTGGACTATGTGAAGGCCCTGTATCGCGAGGCCATGACCGAGGAGGTCTTCACCTGGGACCCCTCGTCCAACAACCGCATGCTCCTGGCCGGCCACGGCTCCCTGGCGCTCAACGCCATCTCCATCACCCGCACCGGGGAGACCCAGAAGATCCCCGTGGCGGAGCGCATCGGCCTGGCCAAGCCGGCCGCCGGGCCCGTCGCCCGCCTGGGGCTCATGCACCTGATGCACATCTACTGCATCTGGCGCTTCGCCCAGAACATCGAAGGGGCCAAGCGCTTCCTGGTGGACTATGTGGGTCGCTTCCGCGAGGCATTCATCGCCAGCCGCTTCTACAACCTGCCCTGTTTCCCAGGGACAGTGCCGGATCTGCGCGACCTTATCGCCAAGGACCCGGCCGCCAGCCCCCCGGACAAGTACGCCCTGCTCTCCGACGCCGCCAATTGGACCGTCGCCCTGGGCCACCCGGGCTACGCCAACGCCGCCATAGACCAGATTTTCAACGACTGGGTGATCTCGCGCATGTTCGCCGAGGCGGCCCGCGGGCGCATGACCACCGACGAGGCGGTCAAGGCCGCCGTGGCCGAGGCGGCCAAGGTCTTTGCCCAGTGGCGGGCCCAGGGGAAGGTGTGAGCGGGGACCATCGCACAACGGTGCGGCCCCCCTTGGTCCTCACCCCGGCGGCGTCGGGATCAGGCGTGAGCGCCGCTTGGTCGTAATGCGCACGGTTCGTGGCGCTTGCGGCGTCGGGGCCGGCGTCGCGGCGATTTCTTGGGTGGTGTCCGGCGCACGCTGAAATCGCGTGAAGCCGCACTTGGCGCAGGCCACCAGTTGGTGCTTTTCCACACCGCATTGGGGGCAAAGTTCGTAGGCCATCACTGCTCCAGAATGATCGGGGCCGGGCCCCTGTCGCCCGCATATGCTACGCCATTTTTCGTATCGAAGGTCTGCG
>DYRB01000141.1 GCA_020718945.1 Lamprocystis purpurea
GACCAGGAATTTGCGTTCTATTTCGATGGCCATGGGGCACCTCGCTAAAGAGAAAACCTGTCCGCAAATGGACGCAAATGATTCAGGGCGTCAGGGTTCTGTGGGAGCGGCGCCCTCGCCGCAACGCAGGAGGCCACCAAGCCCGAACCTGTTCGCATCGGCAGCATACCGCGCCTGTCTGGGGCTCCCGTTCCCCCTCTGGAAGAGGCCCCGTCGCGGCGAGGCGCCGCTCCCACGGCCGGCACGCAGCTGATAGGTCAGCCCCGCCGTCGCGGCAATTCAAACAAGGCCATAGACTCCACATGCGCCGTCTGGGGGAACATGTCCATGGCCCCGGCGGCGACCAATCGGTAGCCCAGACCATTGACCAGGCGGTCGGCGTCCCGGGCCAGGGTCGAGGGGTAGCAGGAGACATAGACCAGCCGGCGTACCCCGGCGGCGGGGAGCAGGTCCAACACCTCCCAGGCCCCGCTGCGGGGCGGGTCGAGCAGGGCCTTGTCGAAGACCCCGGCGCCCCAGGGGGCGGTCCCGCCGGACGCGGCCGGGTCACGGTAGAGGTCCGCGGTGAGGAACTCCGCATTGGCGATGGCATTGCGCCGGGCATTGGCCCGGGCCCGGTCCACCAGCCCGGCGTCGCCTTCCACCCCCAGCACCTGCCCGGCGCGCCGCGCCAGGGGCAGGGTGAAGTTGCCCAGGCCGCAGAACAGGTCCAGCACCCGGTCCTCCTGCTGCACCTCCAGCAGGTCCAGGGCCTGGTCCACCATGAGCCGGTTCAGCTCCAGGTTGACCTGGGTAAAGTCGGTGGGCAGGAAATCCAGGTGGACCCCGTGGGCGGGCAGGTCGAAGCCCAGTTCGACCCCCTGCCCGGGCAGGGGACGGATGGTCTCTGGGCCACCCTCCTGGAGATAGACATGCAGCCCCTGCGCCTCGGCGAAGGCCTGGAACAGGCCCAGATCGGAGGCTGAGGGCGCGGCCAGGACGCGGAAGATCAGGACGCAGGGCCCGTCGCCCATGGCGACCTCCACCTGGGGGATCTGGTCGCGGATGCTCAAGTTCTGGAGCAGGTCGGAGATGGCCGGGATGCGCTCCCCCACCGTCGGGTGCAGGGTCTCGCAGCGGGTCAGATCGGCGATGAAGGAGGCCGAGCGCTCGCGAAAGCCCACCAGTACCCGGCCGCGCTTCTGTACCCACTTGGCCCCGAGGCGGGCCTTGCGCCGGTAGCCCCAGTGCCCGGCGGCCAGCGGTGTCAGCCAGGTCTCCGGGGCCACCTTGCCGATGCGGGTCAGGACATCCTTCAGGATCTCCTGCTTCATGCCGATCTGGGCCCCGGGGTCCAGGTGTTGCAGGCTGCACCCGCCGCAGACGCCGAAGTGGGGGCAGCGCGGGGCGACCCGATCCGGGGCGGCGACCAGGACTTCGGTGACCGTGGCCTCGTCGTAGCGCTTTTGCAGCCGGGTATAGCGGAATCGCACCCGCTCCCCGGGCAGGGCGCCGTGGACGAACACCGCCTTGCCCTCGACATGGGTCAGGCCGCGGCCGTCGTGGGTCAGGGACTCGATGTCGGCCTCGATGGGAATCTCGGGCAGGGGCTTTTTCTTGGACAAGGGGTTGTGCCTCGGCGCTGGGTTCTTGGGGGTCAGGCCGGGAACACCCCGGTGGACAGGTAACGGTCGCCGCGGTCACAGACTATGGCCACGATCAGGGCCCCGCTGAGCTCCCGGGACAGGGCCAACGCCGCGGCCACGGCCCCGCCGGAGGAGACCCCGCCGAAGATACCCTCCCGGGCGGCCAGGTCGCGCATGGTCTGTTCGGCCTCCGCCTGGGAGACATCGATAATGCGGTCCACCCGGGACGGCTCGTAGATCTTGGGCAGGTAAGCAGCCGGCCAGCGGCGGATGCCGGGGATGCTCGACCCCTCCGTGGGCTGGACCCCGACGATCTGCACCTGGGGGTTGCGCTCCTTCAGATAGCGGCCGGTCCCCATGATAGTCCCGGTGGTCCCCATGGAGCTGACGAAGTGGGTCACCCGACCCTGGGTGTCGCGCCAGATCTCGGGGCCCGTGGTCTCGTAGTGGGCCAGGGGGTTATCGGGGTTGGAGAACTGGTCCAGGCGCCGACCCTCCCCCGCCGCCTCCAGGGCGTTGGCCAGGTCGATGGCCGCCTCCATGCTGCCGGCCTTGGGTGTCAGGCGGATGTCCGCCCCGAAGGCGCGCATCACGGCGCGGCGCTCCTCGCTCATGTGCTCGGGCATGACCAGGATCATGCGGTAGCCGCGGATGGCCGCGGCCATGGCCAGCGCAATGCCGGTGTTGCCGCTGGTGGCCTCGATCAGGGTGTCGCCGGGGCGGATGTCGCCACGCTCCTCGGCCCGGCGGATCATGGACAGGGCCGGGCGGTCCTTCACCGAACCGGCCGGGTTGTTGCCCTCCAGCTTGACCAGGACGGCGTTGTCCGTCTCCCCGGGCAGGCGCTTCAGGCGCACCAGGGGCGTGTTGCCGACGAAGTCTTCAATACTGGGGTGGATCATGCGACCAACTCGCGCTGGGATAGGGTGGCGGGGATTGTGCACCACCGGCGCCCGGAGACCAAAGGCCGGGACTGTGCGCGGGCCGTGCACCCCGCCCCGGCTTTGGCTAATCTAGGCGGCGGGCACCCGGGCAGGCCCTGGCCCCCGCGGGGGGCCGCGGTGCCCCATAAGGAAAGACCACCGGAGCAAACATGCAATCCAACACGCCCAAGCAGAAACGGCCCGACCTGACCCAACTCCCCGCCTGGGACGAGACCGCCGCCCTGGCCGCCGTGGCCGGGGATGCGGACCTGGCCCGCGAACTCGTCACCGTCTTGATCGCCGGGCTGCCGGCAGAACTGACGGCCCTGCGTGCCTGTGCCGCCCGCCGCGACCCCCAAGGCCTCGCCGAGGCGGCCCACCACATGCGCGGAGCCACCCGCTACTGCGGCGTCCTGGCCCTGGACGCGGCCCTGGAGGACTTGGAGCGTGCGGCCAAGGCCGGGGACGGGGGGCGCATGGAGGATAACCTCAGCCTGGTGGTGTCCGAGGCCGAGCGCCTGACCGACTTCTTCGCCTAGGTCAGACCCCCGAGAAAGGCCGGGCCTGGACCGCGGCCAGGTCCAGAAATCCCTAGTTTTCCACAGTTGCATTAAGGGCGGCCCTGGGGCCATCTTTGGACCCAGGCGAGATTCCTAGGGGTCAACCCAAGCGGAGTATCCAGGATGCGAGCAATCGAGATGCGAGAAATCGGCGGGCCGGCGGTGTTGCAACTCGTCGAACGGCCGACACCCTCGGTGGCGGGACCGACCGATGTGCTGGTGCGCCTGATGGCGGCCGGGGTCAATCCCGTGGACACCAAGGTGCGCAGCCGCGGCCCCCTGCTCCCGGAGGGCCTGCCCATGGTCCCCGGCTGCGACGGGGCCGGGGTGGTGGAGGCGGTCGGGGCCGAGGTCCGCGGGCTTGCCCCCGGCGATGAGGTCTGGCTCTGCCACGGCGGGCTCGGCGGGCCGGTTGGCAACTACGCCGAGTACATACTCGCGGAGGCGGCCGGGGTGCGTCCCAAGCCGCCCTCCTTAAGCTTCATCGAGGCCGCCGCCGCGCCCCTGGTCCTGATCACCGCCTGGGAGGCCCTGTTCGACCGCGCCGGGCTCAAGCCGGGCCAGACGGTGCTGATCCACGCCGGGGCCGGCGGGGTCGGCCATGTGGCCATACAGCTCGCCCACCGCTTCGGGGCCCGGGTGGCGGCCACGGTGAGCGGCCCGGAGAAGGCAAGCTTTGCCCACGACCTGGGCGCCGAGTACACCATCAACTACCGGGAGGAGGACCTGGTGCAGGCGGTCATGGACTGGACCGGTGGACGCGGGGTGGATGTGGCCCTGGACAGCGTCGGGCCGGAGGTCTTCCGCTCTACCCTGCCGGCCATGGCCCACTACGGGTCCCTCATCACCATCCTCGACCCCGGGCCCCAGGACCTCAAGGAGGCGCGCAACCGCAACCTGCGCATCGGCTTCGAGCTGATGCTCACCCCCATGCTCCGCGACTTGCCGGAGGCCCGGGCCCACCAGGGGGAGATCCTCGACCGCTGCGCCGAGAGGATCGCCCGCGGTGAACTGCGCATCGAGGTGGCCGAGACCTTCCCGCTGGAGGGCGCGGCGGACGCCCACCGGCGCATCGAAGAAGGCCACACCCGCGGCAAGCTCGTGCTGGCCATCGGCTAGGACCGGACCCGCGGCCCAAGCGGCGCCCCGGCCCTGGCTGTCATGCACCCATTGCCCCCCTGGCGCAACCCAGGTCCAGCGGTCACCGCCCTACCCCGGCTGGTGCTGCCGCCCTACCCGCCGACGGCGGCCGGGATCGGCGCGACCCTGGTGGTCGCCATCCTGGGCGACACCCACGGCCGGGTCGACCACCGGGTGATCGAGGTGGTGGCGGGCTGCGACCTGGCCCTGCACGCCGGGGACGTGGGCGGGGCCGGTGTCCTGCACAGCCTGCAACCCCGCGGCGGGCGGGTCGTCGCGGTGGCCGGGAACAACGACATCCCGGGCAAGTGGCCGGCAGCGGACGAGGAACTCCTGACCCACTTGCCGCAGGTGACTGAGCTGACCCTGCCCGGCGGGACCCTGATCCTGATCCATGGCCACCAGACCCAGGCCCGCGGCCGCCACGCCCGGCTGCGGGCCTGCTTCCCCCAGGCCCGAGCCGTGGTCTACGGCCACAGCCACCACCTGGCCACGGACCTGGAGGCCGAGCCCTGGGTGCTCAACCCCGGGGCCGCGGGGCGGGAGCGGACCTATGGCGGGCCCTCCTGCCTGGTACTGACCGCCAGCGTCGGCGTCTGGAGCCTGGAGCTATACCGCTTCGCGCCGGATCAGCGGCGACGCCGGGGCTGAGGGCGACGCGCTTCATGGACCCCCAGGGTCACAACCGCATCGCGACCCCAGCCAACCCCGCCGGCCAAGTGCCCGAGCCCTGGGCCGGGTCGCCCTACCCCGGGCTGCGGACCCTGGACCTCGCCCAGGCCCCGATCTTCTTCGGCCGGTCCCGCGAGACCCGCGATCTGCTGCGCCGCCTGGCCGACCCCGCCGCACCCCGCTGCCTGGTGGTGACCGGAGAGCTGGGCAGCGGCAAGTCGTCCCTGGTGCGGGCCGGGGTCTGCGGCAAGCTCGCCGCCGGGGGCATCCCCGGGCTGCCCGGGACCGAGCACTGGGCCTATAGCTCCGCCACCCTGGACGGGGCGGACCCCTGGGCCGACCTGATGGCGGCCCTGACCGCCTCCCTGCCGGGGCGCTTCCACCCGGCAGCGGCACGCCTGCCGGAGGAACCGGGGCGCCTGCCGGACCTGGTGCGGGCGGTGGTCGCCGAACGCCCTGGGGAGGCGGTCTGGTTGCTGGTCCTGGAGCGCCTCGAGCGCCTGGTCAGCCCGGCGCATGACGCCCGTGGCCGGGACCTGCTGGACCTGTTGCTGGCCACCGCCCAGGACGCCCCCCTGCGCCTCCTGGCGACCCTGCGCTCGGACGCCCTGGAGTGCGCCCTGGCCCACCCGGGGCTACGGGAGCTGGTCAACGGCGGCGGGCTCTACGCCCTGGGGCCCCCGGGACACCAGGCCCTGGTGCGCATGATCGAAGGCCCGGCCGCCGCCGCCGGCCTGAGCCTGGACCCCGCCCTGGTAGAGCGCCTGGCCGAAGACGCCGCCGGAGAACCCGGCGGTCTGGCCCCGCTCGCCTTCACCCTCCGCGACCTCTGGGGACGCCGGGGCGAGGCGGGACAGATCCGCCTGGACCACTACCTGGCCGTCGGCGGGCTGCACGACCTCTGTGCCCGCCGCGCCGAACAGGCCCTGGAGCGGGCCGGGACTGCGGGCCGCGCCGCCCTGCCCCACCTGCTCGCCCGCCTGCTCGCGGTGGGCCCGGAGCTGACCGTCATCCGCGCCGCACCGGCGGCGGATCTGACCGCGACCCCCGGGGCTGCGGCCCTGTGCGAGGCCCTGGCCGATCCGGCCTGCGGGCTCCTGGTCCAAGGGCCGCGCGGCCTGACCCTGGCCCACGAGGCCCTGTTGCGGGACTGGCCTGAACTGCACCGCTGGTCGGAGCAATGCCGCGAGGCCCGGACCCTCTGCCGACGCATCGCCGACGAGGCCCGGACCTGGGCCGCCGCCGGCCAACCCCAGTCCCTGCGCTGGGACCACGAGGCCCTGGCCCCGGCCCGGGCCCTACTCGCCCAGGCCGATCTGCTGGAGGCCCAGGAGCAGATCCCGGAGATCGGCGACTTCCTCACCCCGGAGGCGGACTGGCTGGACGCGGAACTGCGCTGCGCCGCCACCGACCCCGGGCGACGCGAGGATATAGGGCTGCGCCTGGCCCGCATCGGCGACCCGCGCCCTGGGCTGGGCCTGCGCGACGCTCTGCCCGACCTGCTCTGGTGCCAGGTCCCCGGCGGCGAGGTCCGCCTGGACGGCCACGGATTGGTCCAGGTCGAGCCCTTCGCCCTGTCCGCCTACCCGGTCACCCAGGCCCAGTTCCGCGCCTTCATCGAGGCCGCCGACGGCTTTGCCTGTCCCGACTGGTGGCAGGACCTGGACCGCCGCGACCCGATATCCGGGCGCCTGCGCCGGCTCGACAACTACCCGGCCACCCACGTCTCCTGGTACGACGCCACCGCCTTCTGCCGCTGGCTGAGTGCCCGCCTGGGCCAGGCCCTGCGGCTGCCCAACGAATGGGAATGGCAATGGGCCGCCCAGGGCGCCGAGCCGGGCTTCGTCTACCCCTGGGGGGCCCAGTGGCAGGACGGGGTCGCCAACACCGACGAGGCGAGCCTGGGTCGGGTCGCCGCGGTGGGGCTGTTCCCGGCCGGGTGCAGCGCCCAGGGGGTCTACGACCTGGCCGGCAACATCTGGGAGTGGTGCGGCAACGAATACGAGCGGCCCCAGCGCCGCGGCTGCGCCAGCGACGCCGCCCGGGTCCTGCGCGGGGGCTCCTGGCGGGTCAACCGCGGCTTCGCCCGGGCCGACTTCCGGCTCGACGGCCTGCCCGACGACCGGGTCGGGGGCAGCGGGTTTCGGGTGCTATGCGCCGGGACCGCGACCGGC
Organism: Lamprocystis purpurea; assembly: GCA_020718945.1. Lineage (GTDB taxonomy): Bacteria > Pseudomonadota > Gammaproteobacteria > Chromatiales > Chromatiaceae > DYRB01. Next base: position 7,095 of record DYRB01000141.1, read on the forward strand.
TCCACACCCGGCCGCCAGGCCCGCACCGGGGGCTAGGCATAGGGGGCCTTTGTGTCCACTACCGTTTAACCCAATCCACCCAGGTCGATCCGGTCATAGACCTCGGTGAGCGCCAACTCGCAGCCGATGCTCGGCA
>DYRB01000142.1 GCA_020718945.1 Lamprocystis purpurea
CCCGCCACTTCAGTGACTTGGCCATCCCCAACAGCTAATGCAGACAGAGCCTTCATGAACAAGGTCCTCCTCTCGGCCGCCGCCCTCGCCCTGGGGGCCCTGTTGGTCTGGGTGCTGTGGTTCTGGGAACCGCAACCGGCCGCGCCGTCCGCTGGGTCCGGGGCGCACCAGCCCCTGGCGATGGCCCAGCCCCCCAGGGGCGGGGATTTCGTCCTGGATGCCTGGCAGGGACCGGTGGATACCCGGGACCTGCGCGGCTCCGTGGTCCTGATCTACTTCGGCTACACCTCCTGTCCGGACATCTGCCCCACCAACCTGGCCTTCATCGCCAATGCCCTCAAGGAGTTGGATGCGGCGGACCTGGACCGGGTGCGGATCCTGTTCGTGGGGGTGGACCCGCAGCGGGACACCCTGGAGCGGCTCAAGGAATACACGGGCTATTTCCACCCGAACGTCCTCGGGGTGACCGGTACTCCGGCCGCCCTGGCCGCCGTCGCCGGGCTCTACGGGGCCGCCTACCGGCGCGTCGAGCAGGGCGACTCGGCCCTGGGCTACGTAGTGGATCACTCGGCCTTTACCTATGTGGTGGGGCCTGATGGTAAGCTCGCGCGCACCCTGGACCACGCCACGCCTCCGGGCCAGATCGCCGTGGCCATCCGGGCGGCCCTGCACCCCGCGGGCCCGGCTGGCGGCTAGCCCCGGCGCCCCTGTAATCTAAGAAAAGCAGTTGAGCCGTAAATGAACGCAAATAGAGACATGACCGTGAACAAGACCTTGGGCCTCGCCCTGGCCGCCCTACTGCTGCACGGGACCGCCGCCCTGGCCGGTCCCGCCCTGGCCGGTCCCACCCTGGAAGTCGAAGACCCCTATGCCCGGGCCGTGCCCCCTGGCCAGACCAACAGCGCCGTGTTCATGCGCCTGGTCAATGGTGGCGATGCCCCGCGTGCCCTGGTGGGTGGCAAGAGCGAGGCCGCCGAGGTGGTGGAGCTGCACACCCACACCATGGCGGACGGGATGATGAAAATGCGTCGGGTGGAGCGCATCGAGGTCCCGGCCAAGGGGTCTGAGACCCTGGAACCCGGCGGTCTGCACATCATGCTGATCGGGCTCAAGCGCGACCTGGTCCCCGGCGGAACTGTCGCCCTGACCCTGGACCTGGACGACGGCTCGACCCTTGCGGTCCAGGCCCAGGTCCGCGAGGTGCAGGCCATGGAGCACCATCATCACTGATGCGTCTGCGAGCGGCGCCGGTGGGACTGCCGAGGCCGGCGACCCCTTCGCCTCGCCGACGGCCCTGCGCCGGGCCTTTGCGGCCGGGCTGTCCCGCCTGTTGCTGGAGGAGCCCGGGCTCGGGCCCTTCATCCTGGTCCTGAACAATGCCGCCTTCGATCCGGCCCTGTTCCAGGTCCTGGGACCGGACCTGGGGCACCGCTTCGGCGCCCTGGCCGAGGTCTGCCGCGCGGCCCTGCGCCAGGGGCGCGACCCGGAGGGGCCGGCGGACGACCTGGCGGTGTTCCTGCGCCTCATGGCCGTCGGACTGACCGACCTGCCGCCGGTGCGCCGCCGGCGCGCGGGGCCCTGGGAGGTCCAGTTCAACCCATTGCGCGGCTTCCGCCCGGCGCGGGCCTCCGGGGGGGCGCCCCAGTCCAATCGGGCCCCCTTCGATCCCAAGGGGTTCCACTTCAACAAGCCCTTCCTGCGCCGCGAGGCCTTCTGGGCAGGGGACCTGGCCGGCCTGGAGGTGGAACTGCTGTACAACAAGTTCCCCTTCGTGGACCTGCACGCCCTGCTGGTACCCAGGCGGCAGGAGAAGGCACCGCAGTTCCTCCAGCGCCAACAGCACGAGGGGGCCTGGGCCATGACGCAAGCCCTGGGGCACAGTCTCCCCGGGGTGGGGCTGGGCTACAACAGCTACGGGGCCTTCGCCTCGGTCAATCACCTGCATTTCCAGCTCTATTGCCGCTCCGAGCCCCTCCCCCTGGAGGCCCCGGGCTGGCGCCACAACGGCGGGGACAGGCCCTATCCCCTCGGTTGCACCGCCTTCGACGATGCCGCCCAAGCCTGGGATGCCCTGGCCCGGTTGAACAACAGCGGGGCCAGCTACAACCTGGTCTACACCCCGGGGCGGCTGTACTGCATGCCGCGCCGACGCCAGGGCAGCTATGCCCAGCCGGCCTGGTGCAGCGGTCAGGCCTGGTACGAGCTGGCCGGCGGGGCCGTGACCCTGGACCCGGTCACCTTCGATGCCCTGACCCCGGCGGACCTCGCGGGTGCCATTGCCTTGGCCGGGACCCCGTGAACAGCCCCGCGGAGCATCCGGGTTTGACCCATATATTGATGTTCTGATATACAATGCCGCCTCTTTCGGCCCCGCTACCCGGCGGCCGTCGGTAGGCATCCAACTCCAGACACAGGGCGAGACACTTCATGAAGACATGGCTGATTTCCCTCACGGTTGCCGCGGCTCTGGTCGGCGGCCAGGTACAGGCCACCGACGTCAAGCCCGGAGCGGTCCAGGTCGGCGATGCCAAGGCCGGCGAGGCCAAGACCGCCGCCTGTCTGGCCTGCCACGGCCCCATGGGCAACAGCGTGGTGCCCATGTGGCCCAAGCTGGCCGGCCAGGGCACCGAGTACCTCCACAAGCAGCTCATGGACTTCAAGGCGAACAACCGGGTCAACGAGCAGATGACCCCTATGGTCCTGCCCCTCAACGACCAGGATATGGCCGATCTGGCCGCCTATTTCAGCTCTCAGGTGCAGTCCCCCGGTGCACCCGGCAGTGACCCCGTCGGCCTGGGCGAGCGCCTGTATCGCGGCGGTAATGCCGCCTCCGGTGTCCCCGCCTGCTCCGGCTGCCACGGTCCCCAGGGCATGGGCATGGGCCTGGCCAAGTTCCCCCGGGTCTCCGGGCAGCACGCCCAGTACATCGACTCCACCCTCAAGCTGTTCCGCGACGGCAAGCGCCTGAACGACCCCAGCAGCATGATGCGCGGCGTGGCCGCCCGCATGACCGATCAGGAGATCGCGGCGGTGTCCCAGTACCTCCAGGGCGTCAACCCCTGATCCGACCGCAGCAGGCCGGTCATCGTAAAGGGCAGCCGATGGCTGCCCTTTCCTTTTGCGGGTATGCTCCGGGTCCATCGGGTCCCGGCCGGGACCTGGGAGGGGGCATTCGAGGGCCAGGGCCAAGACCATGCAGTCGCTGCACCTGCTGAGTTACAACGTCCAGACGGGGATAGAGTCGCGCCGCTATGGCGACTATGTCACTCATAGCTGGAAGCACCTGCTGCCCCACCCGGAGCGCCAGGAGAACATGGCGCGCATCGCCCCCTTGCTGCGCGACTACGATATGGTCGGGCTCCAGGAGGTGGATGCCGGGAGCCTGCGCAGCAGCTATGTGGACCAGATCGAGTACCTTGCCCAGGAGGCCCAGTTCCCCTTCTGGTACAAGCAGATCAATCGCAACCTCGGGCGCCTGGCCCAGCACAGCAATGGCCTGTTGAGCCGCATACGCCCGGCCCGGGTCACCGAGCACCGGCTCCCGGGTGGGCTCCCCGGACGTGGGGCCGTGGTGGCGGAGTTCCCCACCAGCGACGGTGGGACCCTGGCGGTATGCATAGTCCACCTGGCCCTGGGCTGGCGGGCCCGGCGCCGGCAACTGGGCTATCTGGTGGATCTGGTGGAGCGCGAGCCCTACCTGGTGATGATGGGGGACTTCAACTGTGACTGTTCCTCCCGCTCCCTGCGCTCCCTGGTGGCGGGGCACGAGCTGCGGGGGCTGGACTGCGAGCTGAAGACCTTCCCGAGTTGGCGCCCGCGCCGCAACCTGGACCACATCCTGCTGTCCCGCCCCCTTCAGGTCCTGGAGGCCAAGGTGCTCGACTATGCCCTGTCCGACCACCTGCCGCTGAGCATGGTGATAGGCCTGCCGCCGGGGGTCGAACTGATCGGTCGGGTCTAACCGCCCAGCCTTGACCCTGGAAAGAGCAATTCAGCCGCAAATTACGCAAATTTCCGCAAATGGGTCAGTCAGTTGGGCAGGGACCGCGGTCACCCGCAGGGTGAACCGGAGACCGACGCGAAGTCCTTGTTTATTTGCGTCTATTTGCGTTCATTTGCGGCTCAACTGCTTTTCTTGGGTTGACCGAACCCCGGCATCAGTCCTGAATGTAGAAGTGCCGCCAAGGCGTGCCGGTCGCCTCCCCCAGCAGGGCCATGAGGGCGTCGGTGGGGGTCGCCTCGCCGGGGAAGACCTCCTCGATCCAGACCGACAGGCGGGCCCAGCCCCCGGTGTCCTTCCAGTCCCAGGCGCTGGCCGCGGCCGGGGCACCGCAGGCCGGGCAGGGCAGGGGGCCCGTGGCCCGGGGTGTGGCACCCAGGGCGTAGCGCCAGTCCCGCAACTGGGCCCGGCAGGCCGGGCAGCGCGGCGGTCTGGTGTTGCGCCCGCAGAGCAACCGCGGCTCGGCCCAGGGGCCGACCACGCGGATGTGGCAGAAGGGCCGGTCACCCCCGACATCGGGCGTCACCGCCACCTGGACCGCACAGCCGGTGAAGGCGACCAGTTCCAGGAAGCCCGGGCCTGCGGCATAGGCGTCGGCGCCTGGGCCCAGGGCCGGGCCGAGCAGCCCGGCTGCGGCCAGGGCAGCGGCCAGTGCTGTGGTCAGGGCATTGGGGTTCGGGGCGCTGGGGTTCGGAGCCCAGGCCGGGTCGCGGGGCGCCAGCACCAGCCGGCCGTTGTGGATGGACATATCGACGCCTCGGGATTGATCCGGGGCGGCGATTCTAACAAAATCCCCGCTTCCCCCCGCCCGGGGCCATCCCGCCGGGGCCAAACCCGCCCGAACCAGAGCGAGCGCGACACCGACCATGCCCCTGCCGCGTCCCCACAGGCCCCGTGCCGCCCTGCTTGTCCTGGCCCTCGGGCTCTTGCTGGTCGCCACCGCCCAGGCCCGGGGTCCGGCCCGCAACCTGGACCATTTCGTCCCCGGCTACAAGGGCGCCGCGGCCAAGGGCCCGCCGCCCTCGGCCAAGCGTGCCGCCTATCGTCCCGCCGGGGCCGGCGCCAACCCGGTGGACACCCTGGTCGAAGGGCTGTGCGAGGCGGCCCGCAAGGGCGATGCCGACGCCCAGTTCCGCCTCGGCTGGATCTACGCCAACGGCAACGGGGTGGTGCGGGACGAGGAACTGGCGGCGGCCTGGTTCCAGGCATCGTCCAAGGGCGGGGACCCCCAGTCCCAGCGCATGCTCAAGGCCCTGGGTTTCGCCCGCGGGGTCAAGCGCCCGGCTACCTGCGTCCTGCGCGGGACCCAGCCGGCGACCCGCCAGGCCCTGCGCCCGCAGCCGGCCAAGGGGCCCATCGCCACCCTGGTGCGCAGCCTGGCCCCGCAGTATCAGCTCGACCCCGACCTGGTGCTGGCGGTCATCGAGGTCGAGTCCAACTTCAACGCCGGGGCGCGGTCGCCGAAGAACGCCCAGGGCCTGATGCAGCTCATCCCGGCCACCGCCGAGCGCTTCGGGGTCAAGGACGTGTGGGACCCGGAGGACAACCTGCGCGGCGGCATGGCCTACCTCAAGTGGCTGCTGGAGCGCTTCGACGGGGACCTGAAGCTCGCCCTGGCGGGCTACAACGCCGGGGAGGGCGCGGTGGATCGTCACGGGGGTGTCCCGCCCTATAGCGAGACCCGCGCCTATGTGACCCGGATCAGCGAGAAGCTCGATCTGTGAGCGGTGTGGACCCTCGTCATCCCCAGGCCGTGCCCGGCCCTGGGCCCAGGTCCTGGGTGCGCCGGGGCGGGCGCATGCTCTGCGCCCTGATCCTGCTGGCCGGCGGGTTCTCGGCGGCGGACATGCAGGTGGACGAGCCCCCGGCGGTCCCTCCCTACATCAACGACCCCTATCAGGACCCGGACTTCGACCGCTGGACCCAGACCTTCGAGCGCCCGGGGCGGGAGGTGTTCGACGGGCGTTTCCGCATCCTTGCAGCCCTGGGTCTGCCGCCCGGGGCGGCGGTGGCGGACATAGGCGCCGGGACCGGGCTCTTCACCCTGCTGATGGCCCGGGCGGTGCGCGACACCGGGCAGGTCTATGCGGTGGATGTCTCCCAGACCTTCATCGACAAGATCCTGGAGCGGACCGCTGACTATCATGTGACCAATGTCACCGGGGTCCTGGGTAACCAGCGGGACACGGGCCTGGCGCCGGGGTCGGTGGACCTGGCCTTTCTCTGCGACACCTACCACCACTTCGAGTACCCCAAGGCCATGCTCGCCTCCATCGCCCTGGCCCTGCGCCCGCGGGGCGAGTTGGTGGTGATCGACTATCGGCGCCAAGTGGGGGTGAGCAGCCCCTGGGTCCTGGGCCATGTGCGGGCCAGCGAGGCGCAGATTATCGAGGAGATCGAGGCGGCCGGGTTTGTCAGGGTGCCCAGCGAGGATTTCCTGCGAGACAACTGGTTCGCCCGCTTTCGCAAGGCAGAGAAATCGGATAAGCCTGAGGTCGAGCCCAAGCCCGAACCCAGGCCGGCCAGGCGTCCAGCGGCGCCGCACAGATAACCCCAACAAGACAAATAAGCCGCAAATGAACGCAAATAGACGCAAATAAACAAGGAGTTGTCGGTCTCCGGTTCACCTTGCCGACGACCTTCGAACTCTGCCTAACTGACTGAACCATTTGCGAAAATTTGCGTTCATTGGCGGCTGAATTGCTCTTTCCAGGATAACCCGCAACGGAGCCCCACCTTGTCCGACCCGCAACTGCGCCTGGAACTGGCCGTCATCATCGAGGCCCTGGGCTTCGCCGCCCGCAAGCACCGCGACCAGCGGCGCAAGGACCACGCCGCCTCGCCCTACATCAACCACCCCATAGCCCTGGTCGAGGTGCTGTGCAACGAGGTCGGCATAGTCGAGGCGGATGTCCTGTGCGCGGCCCTGCTCCACGACACCCTGGAAGATACCCAGACCAGCCAGGCGGAACTGGGGGCGGCCTTCGGGCCCAGGGTTGCGGCCATAGTCCTGGAGGTGACCGACGACAAGGCCCTGCCCAAGGCGGAGCGCAAGCGGGCCCAGGTGGAGCGGGCGGGCCGGGCGAGCCAGGCCGCACGCCTGGTGAAGCTGGCCGACAAGATCTGCAACCTGCGCGACGTGGCCCACAACCCGCCTGTGGTCTGGGACCTGGCCCGGCGCCAGGCCTACTTCGACTGGGCCCTGGAGGTGGTGGACC
>DYRB01000143.1 GCA_020718945.1 Lamprocystis purpurea
GAGGGGCTGGTCAGCGAGGTCGCGGTGACCCTCGACGAGGGGGAGACGGTCCAGCGGGCCGCCGAGGTCATGGCCGAGCGGGACCTGGGTTCCCTGGTCATCACCCGCGATGGGCGGGTCAGCGGGGTGTTCACCGAGAGCGATCTGCTCAAGCGCGTGATCGGCAACGGGCGGGCCCCGGCCCCGGCCCCGGCCGCGGTGAGCGTCGGCGAGTTCGCCTCAGACCGATGAAGCCTGGGCCCGAAGCCGACCCCGTGGGAGCGGCGCCTCGCCGCGACCAGTCGTCATACGGCGACGCCTCTGGAAGGCGCTGCGTCGCGCCGCGACCGCCAGGGATGGCGGGGGTGCAGGGGGTGCAGGGGGTGCAGGGGCAATCCCCTGTCTAGTTGGATCATTCCCAAGCGTTGCCCAACCCCTGCAGAAACCCTAGCAGCCGCCCCTCCAGCCAGTAATCCGGTCGCCAGGGCAGGGCCCCGCCGACGAACCCCACATGCCCGCCATGGGCGGACAGTTCCAGGCGCACCCCGGGGCCCAGTTCCTCCGGGCACGGGATGCTGCGGCGGAACATGAAGGGGTCGTCCCGGGCGTGCAGGATCAGGGTCGGGGTGCGGATGTGGCGGAGATACTGCCGGCAACTGCACCGGGCATAGTAGTCCTCGGCCCCGGCGAAGCCGTTGAGGGGTGCGGTGATCTGGTCGTCGAAGTCGAAGAAGTCCCGCATGGCCTTGAGATCCAGGTCGGCCATGCCGGGGAGGGTCGCCCGCTTGCGCCTGTAGGTCGCCCTCAGCCGCTCCATGAGGTGCTCGCGGTAGATACGCGACAGGCCCAGGTTGAGCCGCAGCATGGCGTCGCGGAGCACGAAGGGGACAGACACGGCCACGGCCCCGCGCAGCATCGGGTCGGTCGCCTCCCCCAGGTGTTTGAGCAGCAGGTTGCCGCCGAGCGAAAAGCCCACCGCCGCCAGGGCTGGGCCCACGGGGCCGTTTGCCAGGTGGGTGAGGACGGCGACCAGGTCCTCGGTGGCCCCGGAGTGGTAGGATCGGGGCAGCCGATTGGGCTCGTCGCCGCAGCCTCTCAGGTACATGAATACCGGGCGGAAGCCTGCCGCCGCCAGGGCCGCGACCGTGGAGCCGGCATAGTGGGACTCGAGTCCGCCCTCCAGGCCGTGGATGACCAGCACGACCGGCCCGGGGCCGGTCCCGATGTGCAGATCGATGAAGTCCCCGTCGGCCAGTTCCACCCGGTCCGGCCTCAGGGCCGGCCTGGGCCGCGGCCGGGTCAGGCTCGGCCACAGGGTCTGGAGGTGGGCCCCGGGCAGCCACCAGGCCGGGCGGAAGGCGCTCGGTTGGATCTGTCCCATCTACCTCTCTCCATGTTGACTGAAGGCCGCGGATTAGACCCGAACCTGTGGGCCACCGCCAGCCGCAGCAGTTCCAAATTTGAGACCATCGCTTAGCCCCGAGGCCGGAAGCACCGTGGGAGCGCCGCCCCGGCGCGACCGGGCGAAGCGCAGCGAGCCCGGTGACCACCACATTACACCGTCGCGGCGAGGCGCCGCTCCCACGGGCACCGATCCGGCCTCCAGATTTTGAATTGCTGCGCTAGTCGGGGGCCCGTGGAGTCCGGCCCGGGTTCGCGCTACCCTGGGCCCCCGCGGTTACCCATATGGAGCCCAAGACCCATGACGCCTCGCCCGATCCGCCTGTATCACCCCGGCCCCCGCCTGCTGGCGGCGGCCCTGCTTGCGACCCTCATCCCCAGCCCAGGAGCGGCCATGGACACCGAGATCCGCATCGACGACAGCGCCCAGAAGGCCCTGGCCATCACCATCTACAACGAGGACCTGGCCCTGGTGAAGGACCTGCGCGCCCTGACCCTGGCCCAGGGCGAGAATCGCGTCGCCTGGCGCGGGGTCTCGGTGCAGATCCGCCCTGAGACGGCCCTGCTCAGCGAGACCAGCGGCAAGCTCCCGGTCCGGGTGCTGGAGCAGAACTTCGACTTCGACCTGCTCACGCCTCAGAGCCTGCTGAAGAAGTACGTCGGGCGCAGGGTGCAGGTGATCCGCGCCAACGACGCCGGGGAGCGCACCCTGGAAGATGCGACGGTGCTGGCGGCCAATGACGGCCTGGTCCTGCGCTTCGCCGACCGCATCGAGACCCAGGTGGTGGGCCACCTGGCCTACCCGGATGTGCCGGCGGACCTGCGTGATCAGCCGACCCTGGTCCTGCATCTGGACGCCCAGGCGGCGGGGGAGGGGGCCTTCGAGCTGTCCTACCTCACCAGCGGGCTGTCCTGGGAGGCGGACTATGTGGCCGATCTGGCCCCAGGGGGGGCGGTCATGGACCTCAACGGCTGGGTGACCCTGACCAATGCCAGCGGTATCCCCTACCGCAAGGCCCTGGTGCAGCTCGTGGCCGGGGAGGTCAACCGGGTCCAGGATCGTATGCCGCCGCCGGCCACGAGGGCCATGGTCGCCGCAGCCCCGGCGGAGGCCATGCCTCAGGAGGAGACCCTGGACCAGTACCACCTCTACACCCTGCCGCGCCCCACGGACATCGGTAACAACCAGACCAAGCAGGTCGCCCTGCTCGCCGCCCCAAGGGTCCCGGTGGTCCGGGAACTGGTGGTGCGGGGCCAGTCCTACAGCTACCGGGCACAGTCCGGGGACGGCTGGACCAAGCTGCCGGTCGCCTCTATGCTGAGTTTTGCGAACAAGGATGGCAGCCTGGGCATTCCCCTGCCCAAGGGCGTGGTGCGGGTCTACAGCAAGGACAGCCGGGGCAATGCCCAATTCCTTGGCGAGGACGAGATTGACCATACCCCCAAGGGTGAGACCGTCAAGCTCAAGCTGGGTGAGAGCTTCGACGTGACCGCCCGGCGCAAGCAGACATCCTTCAAGAAGCTGTCGGGCACCAGTGCCTACAACTACGCCTTCGAGGCCGGCTTCGAGACGGAACTGAAGAACGCCCGCGCCGAGGCGGTGAAGGTCAAGGTCCTGGAGGAACTGCCCGGGGACTGGACAATGGTGAAGGCCAGCCAGCCCCACACCAAGGAGTCCTCGAGCCTGGCCTCCTGGGTCCTGGAGGTCCCGGCGGAGGGGGCCGTTACCCTGACCTGGCTGGCCCAGGTGCGGTTCTGAGGGTCCAGGCGGCGGATGCGGCATCCTCTGGAGGATGCCCGCACCGCCGCCTTCAGGCTCGCCTCGACTTGGAAACAGGGCCCTCTCTTCCGGCCCATCGGTCGTTGGAAAAGGCTGGCTCTTTTCAGGGTCACCCCCATTCGAGTACACTGTGCGCCAATCAAGCTGCCGCCCAGGCAGCCCTCCTTGCGAACCCTCGCACCTTTTTCAGGGACCGAGTCGGCATGGATCACCCCGCAGCCGCCAGCCAGAGCGCCCCGCCTGGTGCCCACATCCCCCAAAGCCATCCCGTGCGACAGAGGCTGCTTCGGCGACTGAGCCTCTCCCTCATGCTCCTGGCATTTCCGCCCGGCCCTGGTCGTGCCGGCGAGCCCGACACCGACGGGGCCCGGGAACTGCTGGCCCTCCTCGGCAACCAGACCGAACTGGCCACCAAGACCGGCATGAATGCCGACTTCATCCCCGGCATGGTCACCATCCTGTCGGGCAGCGACATGCTGACCCGCGGCGCCCGCACCGTCTGGGAGGCCGTTTCCCTGGTCCCCGGCATCAGCCCGGGGATCGAGGCCACCGGGGAGCGCCTGCTCCTCAGCCGGGGCGTGGGCCACGGCTATGCCTCGGGCAACATCAAGGTCATGCTCGACGGCATGTCCATGAACTCCACCCTGAACGCCACGGCCAACCCGGTGCTCAACCTGCCCATCGAGCAGGTCGAGCGCATCGAGGTCATCCGCGGTCCCGGCTCATCGGTCTATGGCGAATACGCCTATGCGGGGGTGGTCAACGTCATTACCAAGCGGCGGGAGCGTACCCTGCACATCCAGGGTGCCCAGGAGGCCGACTACGGCGGCGGCGGGGTCTGGTACTGGGAGAATCCAAAGCTGGGCCTGACCTCGTCGGTCAATCTGGTGGGCGTACAGGGCAACGGCGGCGTCCAGGTCAACGAGGACGCCCTCTTTCCCATAGGCCGCCCGGAGTTGTCCAACGCACCCGGGACTTCCAACGAGGCCAAGCGCTACGGCGCCCTGGTCGCCAATGTGCAGTGGCGCGACACCTCCGCGTCGCTGAGCGTCCTCGACGACGCCAATGGTGACCATTTCGGGATCAACCACTTCCTCCCGCCCTCGGATGAGCACCTGGCCTCGCGTCAGCGTTACTTCACCGGCCAGATCGGGCAGGATTGGCGCCTCTCCGAGACCCTCAGCGCCCGTGCCCGCGTCGAGGGGATGCAGCATCAACGCGACCGCGATGGGCTCTACGTCTTCCCCCAGGGCTACTTCGGCGACCGGCCGGTCACCCTGGACCAGGGGTACCAGGAGACCACGATGCTGGCGGCGGCCGATGTCCACTGGCGGCCTCTGCCTGATCACCAGTTGCTCTTCGGGCTGGAGGCCAAGCAGGTGGAGGTCGATGAGGCGTCCTGGGCCTTTCAGGGGTTCCTCCATCCCCTGCCCCCCACCTGGATGGACACAGATACGCGGCGGCGGGTCCTCAGCGCCCTGGTGCAGGACGAGTTCCGCGCCGGCGAGCGCCTGAGCCTGACGGCGACCCTGCGCTACGACGACTACGACGACCTGGGCGCCTACGCCAGCCCGCGGGCGGCGGCGGTATGGCGCATCAATGACCAGAACATCCTGAAGTTCCAGTATGCCCAGGCGTTTCGCCCGCCGACCTTCTACGAGCTGACCTACCCGGACCCAGACGGCATCGACTTAAGCCAGATCGCGACCTACGAGCTGGGCTACATCCTCAAACGCCCCGCCTGGGAGGCTAGGTTCATCCTGTTCCACTCCGATCTGACCGCTCCCATCGTCTTCGACGAACTGGGCTCCAGCGGCTACACCAACGGCCCCGACACCACGCTGGACGGCGTGGAACTGGAGTACCAGCACCGCTTCGGATCCCGCATCAAGGTGGATGCCAACCTGTCCTACGTCGATGCCAGGCGCCAGGCCACCGATGACCCCCTGCCCGGCGGCCCGTCCCTGTTGGGCAATCTGGCCCTGCTCTGGCAGGCGACGGATCAGTGGACGGCGGCACTGCAACTGCGCTATGTCGGCCCGCGCGACCGCGACGCCCGGGATGAACGCCCGCCTCTGAACGGTCAGACCCAGGCGAACCTGACCCTGAACTGGCATGCCCCGCACCCAGGCCTCCAGGTGCACCTCGGGGTGAAGAATCTCCTCAACGCCGATATCCGCTACCCGAGCCAATTCCAGCAGTTCGACGGGGTCGAACTGCCCTATCTCCAGGACTACCCAAGGCCGGAGCGCCGTCTTTGGCTATCCGTCGGCTACTCCTTCTAGCCCTGGTGCGGCTGCCGCCGTTGGCGCTGTGCCTGGGGGCCGGACTCTGGGGCGGGCTCCATGCCGATCCGGCCAGCGGGGAGCCCCTGTGGCAGGAGGAGGAGCAGCGGCTGCGGGTGGGGCTCAAGATCTTCTCCGCGGTCCTGGGTGCGGTCGAGGGGATCGGCGACAGGGCCGCGCCTGACGGGGCCATCGAGGTGGTGGTGGTGCACCAGGGGTCCGCGGACGCGGCCAGCCAGGCGGCCCTGGACCTGCAGGCCATGGGCCAGATCCAGGGGCGGCCCCTGCGGATCAAGACCCTGACCGCCAAGGCCCTCGACAACCATGCCGAGCCGGCGCCGGCGGGGATCTTCGTGGCCAGCACCGGGGTCCCGGCCGAACGCCTGAGGGCCTGGTCGGAGCGCCTGCGCACCCTGGTGTTCTCGCCCTTTGCCGGCGACCTGGAGGCCGGCGCCGTCGCCGGGCTGCACATCACCGACCAGATCCTCCCCTACGTCAACAGGGCCCAGGCCAGGCGTGCAGGGGTGCGCTTCAAGGCGTTCTTCCTCAAGGTGGCCCGCCAGCATGACTAAGTCCGGCTCCACAACCACCCGTCAGGCACCGATGCGCTACGCCCGGGCCCTGGCCCTGATCTTCGCCCTGCTCGGCATCCTGGTGACCGCGCTGATCGCCCTGCATTGGTTCCTGGTGCTGGAGCCTGGCCTGCGCACCGATGCACAGAGCCATTCCCAGGTCCTGGCCCAGGCCCAGGCCAGCAGCATCGAGCAGCGCCTTGCCGGCAACGTGGACAGCCTGGCCCGCCGGGACCTGGAGACGGTCCTGGACGGCCTCTTGTTGCTCAAGGACCAGGCTACGGACCGTCCCTTCGTACGCCGCATCAGCCTGGCCATCGACGACCAGTACGGTGACGGGTCACACAGCGACCTGGAGATGGCCCGAGGTGTCGAGCATTGCCCAGACTGTTTCATCGCCAAGGTGCCCCTGTACCACCCGCAGGACCGGCAGCTCATCGGCATTGCCACCTTCGACCTGAGCCGCGACTTCATGGTGACCATGATCGACGGCTTCAGAGTCAAGCTCCTGTGGGGGGCTGGCTGCATGCTGTGCTTCATCGTCCTGGCCTGGCTGGGGACGGTGCGGCTGCTGCGATGCCTGGGCCAGAGCGAGGCAAACCTGCGCAACCTGTTCGAGGCGGCCCCTTACCCCATGGTGCTCCATGAGAACGGCGATATCGGCCTGAGCCACGCCAATCAAGCCGCCCAGGACTACCTGGCCCTGCGCCAGGACGCCGACGGTGGTTGGTCCAGCGATGCCTGGCGGGCCCTGACGGCTGCCGGTCTGCCACCGGACCTGACCGGACCCCACGAGACCCTCATCCCCACCCCTGGCGGGGGCGAGCGCTACGCCCTGGTCTCGACCGTCCCGGTGCAGGTCTCCGACGCCCCAGGCCAGTTGATGTCCCTGGTGGATGTGTCCGAGCTCAAGGCCGTCCAGCGGGAGCTGGAACTGGCCTCGGTCACTGACAGCCTCACCGGGCTGCGCAACCGCCGCTTCCTGTATCAGAGGCTCGCCGAGGAGTCCGAACGGGTGCGGCGCATGGGCTCCGGTTTCTCGATCATCCTGTTCGATCTCGACCACTTCAAGGTCGTCAACGATACCTACGGTCATGGTGTGGGCGACATCGTCCTGGTCCAGGTGGCCGCAGCACTGCTCGGCTCGATCCGCGATGTCGATATTGCCGGGCGCTACGGCGGCGAGGAGTT
>DYRB01000144.1 GCA_020718945.1 Lamprocystis purpurea
CAGCCGCCTTCGCCAGCGCCGCAGGACGCCGCCCGGTCATCCGCCTGATCCAGACGATCAAGTCGTCCACATAGGTGAAGACCACGGGGACGACCAGCAGGCTGAGGAAGGTGGAGGTGATGAGCCCGCCGATCACGACTATGGCCATGGGGGCGCGGAAGCTGGGGTCCGTACCGAGCCCCAGGGCGATGGGCAGCATGCCGGCGCCCATGGCGATGGTGGTCATGACGATGGGCCTGGCCCGCTTGCGGCAGGCGTCCAGCACCGCCTCGGTGCGCCCCAGGGGCGGGCCGCCGTCCACCCCCCGGCGGGCCAGGATCACGTAGTCGATGAGCAGGATGGAGTTCTTGGTGGCGATGCCCATGAGCATGATGAGCCCGATCATGGAGGGCATGGACAGGGCGGTCTGGGTGACGTAGAGGGCGAGGAAGGCCCCGGGGATGGACAGCACCAGGGCGGCGAGTATGGTCACGGGCTGGACGAAGTCCTTGAAGAGCAGGACCAGCACTATGTAGATGCACAGGACCCCGGTCAGCATGGCCAGCCCGAAGCTGGCGAAGAGCTCGCCCATCATCTCCGCGTCGCCGATGGCCGCCTGGGTCACCCCCGGGGGGAGGTTGCGCAGGCTGGGCAGGGCCAGGGCGGCCGCCTCCACCTCCCCCAGGGGCTGTTGGTTGAGCTCGACCTCGAGCTTGACGTTGCGCAGCCGGTCGTAGCGGTCGATCTCCGCCGGGCCGCCGTCGAGGGTCAGGCTGGCCACGCTGCCCAGCATCACGGGCCCGCGCGCGCTGGGCACCGGCAGGCGCTCCAGCAGGGCCAGGTCCTGGCGCAGTTGCGGCGGCAGGCGGACCAGGATCGGCACCTGGCGTTGGGACAGGTTGAGCTTGGGCAGGCTCTGGTCGTAGTCCCCGGCGGTGGCGATGCGCAGGGTGTCGGCGATGGCCGCTGAGGTCACGCCGAGGTCCGCCGCCCGGGCGAAGTCCGGCCGGACCGTCAGCTCCGGGCGCACCAGGCTGGCGGAGCTGGTCACGCTGCCGATGCCGGGGATGCCGCGCAGCTCCCGCTCCACCTGGCGGGCCTGGGCGCCGAGCGCCCGCCCGTCCTCGCCGGCCAGCATCAGCTCGTACTTGGCGTTGGCCCCGCCGCCGAAGCCCACCAGGACCCGGGTCCCGGGCAGGGCGACCAGGGCCTCGCGCAGCCCCCGCTCTATGTCCTGTTTGGTGACGCCACCAATCCCAAAGAGCCCGCTGCGCTCCCGGCGCGGGGTCAGGTTGATGGTGAGGGTGGCCTTGCGCACCTCCGCCGCACTCCGGGGGGCGAAGGGGTCGGACCCGGACGCACCGCCACCGATGGCGGTGTAGACGAGGCGGACATGCGGGTTCTTCTCAACCAGCTCCCGCGCCTGCTCGGCGGTCTCGTAGGTCTGGCGCAGCGTGCTGCCCGGGGCCAGGGTCAGGTAGACCTGGGTCTGGGACAGGTCGTCCGGCGGCAGGAAGCCGGTGGGGAGATAGGGCACCAGGGCGAATGAGCCGAAAAAGAACACCGCCGCACCGGTCAGGGTGAGGATGCGGTGGCGCAGGCACCAGGCGGCCCAGCCCCGATAGATGTCGAGCCAGCGGGGCTCCGCATAGGGCCCCTCGGGTCGGTGGAGCAGGTAGGCGGCCATCATGGGGGTCAGCATCCGTGCCACCACCAGGGAGAACAAGACGGCGATGGCGGCGGTCCAGCCGAACTGGACGAAGAACTTGCCCGGCACCCCGCCCATGAAGGCGGTGGGCAGGAAGACGGCGATCAGGGTGAAGGTGGTGGCGATCACCGCCAGGCCGATCTCGTCGGCCGCCTCCATGGCCGCCTGGTAGGGGGTCTTGCCCATGCGCAGATGGCGCATGATGTTCTCGATCTCCACGATGGCGTCGTCCACCAGGATGCCCACCACCAGGGACATGGACAGCAGGGTCACGGTGTTGAGCGAGAAACCCAGCAGCCACATGGCCCCGAAGGTCGGGACGATGGACAGGGGGAGCGCCGTGGCGGCGACGAAGGTCGCCCGCCAGTCGCGCAGGAAGAGCCACACCACCAGCACGGCGAGGATGGCCCCTTCGATCAGCAGGGCCATGCTGCCCTCGAAGTTCTCCTGCACCGGATCGACGAAGTTGAAGGCCTCGACGATCTGCACGTCGGGATGCTCTGCCGCCAGCCGCTCCAGGGCCCGGCGCACGCCCAGGGCCACCTCGGTCTCCCCTGCCCCGCGGCTGCGCACTATCTCGAAGCCCACCACCGGCTTGCCATTGAGCAGCGCGGCGCTGCGCCGCTCGGCCACGGTATCGGTCACCCGCGCCACCTGGTCGAGGCGCACCCGGCGCCCGTCGCTGAGAACCAGGTCCATGGCCCCCAGCTCGGCGGCGCTCTGCACCGTGCCCAGGGTGCGCACCGACTGCTCGGCCCCGCCGATGTCCGCCCGCCCGCCGGAGGCCTCCTGCTGGATCTGGCGGAGCTGCCGGGAGACGTCCGCCGCCGTGGCGTTCAGGGCGAGCAGCCGATCCGGGTCCAGTTCCACCAGGACCTGGCGGTCCACGCCCCCTACCCGGGCCACCGCCCCCACCCCCTTCACCGACAGCAGCCCCTTGGCGACCCGGTTGTCCACGAACCAGGACAGGGCCTCGTCGTCCATGCGCGGCGAGGCGATGGTATAGGTGAGGATGGGCGAGCCGGAGAGATCGACCTTGGCCACCACCGGATCGCGCAGGTCCCCGGGCAGCTCCGAGCGCACCCGCGACACCGCATCGCGCACGTCGTCGAGGGCCTCCTGGGTGGGCTTCTCCAGGCGGAACTCCACTGTGACCGTGGCGGCTCCGTCCTGCACCTTCGTATAGATATGCTTGATGCCCTGGAGCGTGGCAACGGCGTTTTCGATCTTGCGCGCGACCTCGGTCTCCATTTGCGCCGGGGCTACCCCCGGGAGGGCGGCGGTGACGGTGACCGAGGGCAGGTCGATGTCGGGGAACTGCTGCACCTTCATGCCCCGAAAGCCCATCACGCCGATCAGGGTCAGCATGATGAAGAACAGGACCGACGGGGTCGGATTGCGGATCGACCAGGAGGAGACGTTGATGGCCATGGTTTGGGTCCCCGGGCCCGCGCTACTCGGACACCGCCAGACCCTTGGGCGGCGGCGGTGCGTCCACCACCCGCACCAGGTCCCCTTCGGCCAGGAAGCCAGCGCCGGTGGCCACCAGGCGCATGTCGGCGGTGACGCCGCGGGTGATCTCCACCCGGTCGCCCACACGGCGGCCGAGCTCGACCTTGACCTCGCCGACCCGCCCATCGTCGCCCACCCGGAAGACGTAGGCGAATCCCTCGCGCAGCACCACGGCGCTCTGGGGCAGGGTCAGGGCCTTGGCCTGACCGATGGCCAGCTCCCCGCGCACGAACATCCCGGCCCGCAGCGGACCCTCGGCGGGGAGGTCCACGTAGACCAGGGCGTATCGGGTCTGGGGGTCCAGGGTCGGGGCCACCATACGCACCCGGCCCTCCACCCGCGCTACCGGGCGCTTCCCCGGTGCCGCACCCGGTGCCGCACCCGGTGCCGCACCCGGTTCCGATCCGGGCGGGACCAGGGCCGCGGCCATGCCGGGTGCCACCTGGGCCAGCTCCAGGGCGGTCACCTGGGCGCGCCACTCCAGCCGGCCCCCCAGGATCATGCGGAACAGCTCGGACCCGGGCTGGGCCAGCGACCCCACGGTGGCGGTACGGGCGGAGATGACCCCGTCTTCCGGGGCCAGGATGCGCGTCTGGGAGAGCCGCAGCTCGTCGGCTTGCACCTTGGCCCGCGCGGCACCGAGGCGCGCCTGGGCGCTCTGCTCCCCGGCCAGGAACTGGTCGATCTGCTGGGCGCTCAGGGCCCCGCTCGCCTCCACCCGGCGGGTGCGGGCGCGGTCGGCATCCGCCCGTGCCTCGGTCAGTTGCGCCTGGGCCTCCTCCACCGCGGCCCTGGACTGGGCCAGCTCGGCGGCCACCACCTCGTCCGCCACCCGGGCCAGGAGCTGGCCCTGGGTCACCCGGTCGCCCACATCCACCAGCACCTTGGTCAGCCGGTAGCCGCTGAGCTCAGGCCCTATCACGGCCTCGTGCTGGGCGACGACGTTACCGTAGGCGGTCACGATGCGGGGCCAGTCCGCGGGCTCGGGGGCCGTCAGGGTGACCGACAGGGCCGGGCGCTGGGTCTCGGCCTGGACCTGATCCGCGGGTGCCTCGGCCTCGGCCTGGGCCAAGGGCAAAGCCACCGCGAGGGCCAGGACGGCGGCGAGTGACAGCGGCGGGCGCTTTGAAGGAGCAACAGACTCGGACATGGGTCTACCTGTCGGCGTTGGCCGGGGTCGGTTCTGGGTCATGGGGCAGCCGGCGCGCGCGCTCGTGGTCGAGGAGTGCGCGGGCGAAGCCCACCAGTCGGTCGAGGGTCCGTTCCCGCGCCCGCGGGCGGTCAAGCACCCCGGGGGCGAGGAGGCGCATCATCTCCCGGGACAGGCAGTAGTCATGGGCCATGGCGACCAGGGCAAAGGCCAGTTGGTGGATGTCGTCGTCCGGCTCGGCCAGGGCGCAGTGGCGCGCCAGCAGGCCGACCAGGGCGCGATGGGCTGGGGCTATGGTCTGCTCCACTACCTCCCGAAATGCGCCCGAGGGCTCCAGCATCTCCCGCAGGTGAAGCTTCATCACCTGGGTCTCGGAGGCCGCGTCCTCGCCGTCCGAGGTCATGCCGAGGA
Source organism: Lamprocystis purpurea (assembly GCA_020718945.1). Classification (GTDB taxonomy): domain Bacteria; phylum Pseudomonadota; class Gammaproteobacteria; order Chromatiales; family Chromatiaceae; genus DYRB01. Next base: position 4,761 of record DYRB01000144.1, read on the forward strand.
TGGGCGCGAAGAAGCGGCGGATGCCGTCCTCGAAGGGCAGGCCCGGGTCGTCGAAGCCGCCGAAGGCCGTGATCGCCTCGGCGATGGGGCCGAGCAGGGTCTCCCGGTACAGCCCCTCCTTGTCGCCGAAGTAGTACCGGATGGAGGCGATGTTCACCCCCGCCGCCTCGCAGATCTCCCGGGTGCCGGCGGCGGCAAACCCCTTGGCCGCAAAGATCCCGGTGGCATGGCGGACCAGGCGCTCGCGGGCGGTCGGCCCAGACGGGCCGGGAAGGGCACAAGGGACAGGACTGTCGGTCGGGGTGCTCATGGGCGGCGGAGTCTAGCACATAATCAAACGATTTATTAAGTCGAGCCCGCCGTCTTGGTCCCCATTGCGCCGTCCAGGATCGGAACAGGCTGGGCGATGAACCCTGGGGCGAGCAGTTGAGTCGCAAACGAACGCAGGTGGACGGCCCTGCACCTGGTAAGTGGATGGACAGGCACTGGCGGCGGCCGGCAAGCCTCTGGCTGGCCCTCGGACCCGCGGCAGATGGCCGGGGCGCTGGCGGCGACGGTGCCCTTGCCCTTGGGAAAGTGCGCACTGGTGCCGTCGGCCACGGAGAGTGCGGCGCAGTCCGGCGCAGCGCTGGTCTATCGCCGGGGCCTCTGCCCGACGCTTTGTCGGAACTGAGGCAGCCGGGCGGGGATGCCCAAAGTCAGGGTGCTCGATCCACTGCAAGCCGGCGGGGTCCAGTTCCGACAGGGTTCGGCGATGGCGCCATAAGAGGGCATCGCGGCGTCTTCCAGCGGCTTCGTTTCACATCGGTTGTTTTTGAACGCTTCCTTACCAGCCGCTCGGAGGGCTGCCCCAGCCGGGATTGGCGCCGGGATTGGGGGGACTAGCCTCAGTCTCCGTCGTGCCGCCCGGGGGTGGCGTGTCGCCGGTGTCACCGACCTCCTTGGGCGCCTCGTCGCCCCATCCTTGACCGCTTTGCCCCCAATCGCCGCCGCCGCTCTGCACCTCGATCTGGATGGTATCCAGATCGACCTTGACCCCCTTGTTCAGGGCATTGGTGACCAGTCCGGGAAAGGCGATCAGGGTGGCGACCATGGCGATCTGGAGGATGACGAAGGGGATCGAGCCACGGTAGATGTCCATGGTCTTGACGCCCTCGACGCGCTTGTGGGTGATGCGGTCGATAAAGGCATTCGCCGGGGCCACGCTGCGCAGGAAGAAGAGGGAGAAGCCGAAGGGCGGCGTCAGGAAGGAGGTTTGCAGATTCATCGCCAGCAGGACGCCGAACCATACGAGGTCTATGCCCATCTTGTCCGCCACCGGCGCCAGCAGGGGCACCAGGATAAAGGCGATCTCGAAGTAGTCGATGAAGAAGCCCAGGATGAAGATGACAAAGTTGACGAACACCAGGAAGCCGATCTCTCCCCCTGGCAGCTTGTCGAAGAGATGCTCGACCCAGAGCTGGCCATCGACGGCGGTGAAGGTGAAGCTGAAGATGGTCGAGCCGATCAGGATGAAGAGCACGAAGGCCGAGAGCCGGGCGGTGGACTCGAGGGACTGCCGGAACAGGGTCCAGTTCAGCTTGCCGCGGGCCATGGCCAGGATCAGGCCGCCGACGGCACCCATGGCACCACCCTCGGTGGGGGTCGCCAGGCCGAGGAAGATGGTGCCGAGCACCAGGAAGATGAGGATCAGGGGCGGGATCAGGACGAAGGTGACCCGCTCGGTGATACGCGACAGCAGGCCCAGGCGCAGCCCCTTGTTGATGACGGCGCCGACCCAGGCCAGCAGGGTGCCGCCGGTGAGGCTCACCATGATGGTCTCGTCCAGGGCCGGCTTGACCTCGGTGCCCTGAAGGGCGGTCAGAATCTCGCCGTAATAGAGCCCAAAGGTCACGGCGAGGGCGACGATGATCAGCGTGAAGACCGCCAGGGAGCGCAGGCCGGAGCGGCCGTTGGGCTCCTGGTAGGTGCGCGCCTCGGGGGGCAGGGCCGGTACCAGGTGCGGCTTGAAGATGGCCAGGAGGATGATGAAGAGGGCGAAGAGCCCCACCAGGCTGAAGGCCGGGATGAAGGCGCCCATGTACAGATCGCCGACGCTGCGGCCGAGCTGGTCGGCCATGACGATCAACACCAGGGAGGGCGGGATGATCTGCGCCAGGGTCCCGGACGCGGTGATGGTGCCGGAGGCAATCGCCGGGCTGTAGCCGTAGCGCAGCATGATCGGCAGGGAGATGAGCCCCATGGAGATGACCGAGGCCGCCACCACGCCGGTGGTCGCGGCCAGCAGGGCCCCGACCAGGACCACGGCGAAGGCCAGGCCCCCGCGCACCGGGCCGAAGAGTTGGCCTATGGTCTCCAGCAGGTCCTCGGCCATGCCGCTGCGTTCCAGGATCAGCCCCATGAAGGTGAAGAAGGGGATGGCCAGCAGGGTGTCGT
>DYRB01000145.1 GCA_020718945.1 Lamprocystis purpurea
GGCGGGGGCGGGGGCTCCAGGGCGGCGGCCTCGGCGATCAGGGGCAGGTCCTCCCACAGGGGGTCCCGGGCCCAGTCGATGGGTTCGGGGCTGTAGAAGGCCTGCTCCAGCAGGATGATGCGCCCCCGGCTGGGCTCAGGGCTGCGCAGGGCCACCTGGGTCAGGTTGCCCGGCGGGTTGTGGGGCCAGGCAAGCCCGGCCCAGGCGAGCAGGGCGCGGCGGGCGGCCTCGGCGTTGTTGGCCTGATAGGCGCTCCTCACCGCGGCTATGGCCGCCACCCCGGGGTCTGGCTTGGGCTCGGGCGGGGGCGCCGGTGCAGGGGCAGGGGCCGGGACCGCGGCGAGGCCGTTCCGGCGGCGCAGGCGGTGCATAGCCATCCACCCCAGCCCCAGGGCGATCAGGGCCCAAGCCCAGGCCCAGCCGGTGGCCCTGGATTCGGCCTGGGCGCTGGGCTGGGCCTGGTCTGCACCGGCGGCGGCGCCGGTCTGGGTCGCCTCGGCGGTGGGCGCCAGGGGCACGGCGGCGGCGACGATCTCCAGGTCACGGGCGGGCAGGGTGGCCAGCTCCCAGCCTTGGGTGGCGCTGTTCCACCAGTCCAGGCGGACCTCCGGCAGCCGGTAGAGCCCGGGCTCGTTGCCGGCGATGAGGATGACCTCGGCGCGGTTGCCCACCAGGGCGTCCTCCTGGCGCTCGTCCCAGAGCTTGGGATAGCCGGCGCGGGTGGTGAGCTGGGTCGGGGCCGGGACCGTCAGGGCGGGCAGGGCGCTGGCGGGCTGGCCCGCCGCCTGGACTATGATGACCCGCTGCCAGGTCTCCCCCGAGTGAACGCGGACCAGGCCGGCCTGGGCCTCGGTGAGCTTGACCGAGCTGGCCGGCAGCCAGGCCTTGCCCGCCGGGCCCGGGGCGGCCGGTTCGACAGTCAGGGTCAGGGCAGGGGAGGCGGCCCGCTGCGTCGATGGGGCAGCCATCCCGGCCCCACCGATCCAGGCATCGGCCATCAGGGGCTCGACCGTCAGGGTCCCGCTGCGGGTGGGGAACAGGGCGTAGCGGCGCTCGTAGACCTCATGGGGCTCCCCGGCCCGGGTCAATTCGTAATCGTCCTCGCCCAAGGGCACCAGGTTGGCCCCGGCGATCTTGGGCTCGTACAGGCGCGGCCTGGTGGACAGGCTGCGCGGGGCCAGGACCCGGGCGATCAGGATGGCCTGCTGCTGGACCCGCAACTCCTGGGGGCTCACCTCTGCCTCCAGGATCAGGCCCGTAGACCCAGCGGCGGACCCGGCGGCGGGTGCAGCCCGGTGCGGCTCGGCCGGGCTCGGCCCCGGCGTTGTGGCCTGAGCCTGAGTCTGAGCCTGAGCCTGAGCCTGAGCCGGCGCCGGCGCCGACGCCGCGGCCAGGAGGGCCACGGGTTGGGTGGTCTCGGTGCCGTACTCGATGGGCGGGACCTCCGTCACCCCCTCGCGGCGGGGCCGCAGGGTCAGGATCAGGCTGAAGCTGTCGCTGCGCCGGCCGTTGACCATGAAGGACTGGTGCTGATTGCGGCTGGCCAGGACCTCGAAGTCCCGCTCCAGGGCCGACAGGTCCGGTTCCGCCATCGGGGCACGTTCGGCCTCGAGGGTCAGCTCCAGGGTCCCGTCCAGGGCCGGGGGGGTGACCCGGGCCGTCAGTCCGGCGGTGGACAGGGCCGGCCAGGCCAGGGCCAGGGTCAGGACCAGGGCGCAGACCCGGTGCTGCCTGGGGCGGATGGGGTCGAACGGGCGGGGGCGACGCAAGGGCGGTACCTCGGCGGATGCGTGTCGGACAGAGACCGGGGCCATTCTATACCGCCGCTGCCCCCGGGTCGGCATGACCCGGTGGCCGCAGCGGTTCCAGATTTGAGACTATCAGTTACGGCCAAGGCCGGAAGCGCCGTGGGAGCGCCGCCCCGGCGCGACCGGGCGAAGCGCAGCGAGCCCGGTGACCACCATGCCATTGGGTTGCGGCGAGGCGCCGCTCCCACAGGGACCGATCTGCCCTCCCAAGTTTGGAATGGCTGAGCGAACCTGGGTCCGCATGACCCGAGCCCCCGGGCGTGCTACCTTCCCGCCCCATGCAAGCGGTACCTCTCCAGGCGGCTTCCGAGCCCAGTCCATCCCTCCCCGATGTCCGGCTCTACCGCCGCGCCGACGGCGGTGGTGCGCCCGCGCCCCTGCCGGCCGACCCGGCGGACCTCCTCGGCCATCTGTACAAGGCCCGCGGCGCCGACCCGATCCAGGGCCTGCCCCTGACGCGCCTGCACCAGGCGGCGCAACTCAAGGACGCGGACCTGGCCGCGGACCTGCTCGCCCGCCAGGTCCAGGGCGGCGGGCACATCCTGGTGGTGGGGGACTACGACGCGGACGGGGCCACGGGCAGTGCGGTCGCGGTGCGCGGGCTCAAGGCCCTGGGGGCGACCCGGGTGTCCTACCTGATCCCCAGCCGCTTTGCCTTCGGCTATGGGCTGAGCCCCGCGGTGGTGGAGGCGGCCCTGCCCCTGGCCCCGGACCTGATCCTCACCGTGGACAACGGCATCGCCAGTGTCGCCGGGGTGGCCCGGGCGGCCCAGGCCGGCATCCCGGTGCTGGTCACCGATCATCACCTGGCGGGGGTGGAACTGCCCGCCGCGGCGGCCATCGTCAACCCCAACCAGCCCGGTTGTCCCTTCCCCAGCAAGCACCTGGCCGGGGTCGGGGTGGTGTTCTATGTCCTGGCGGCCCTGCGCGCCCGGCTGCGCACCCTGGGCTGGTTCGGCCCCGGGCGCCCTGAGCCCAACCTGGCGGGGCTGCTGGACCTGGTGGCCCTGGGGACCGTGGCCGACGTGGTCACCCTGGACGAGAACAACCGCATCCTGGTGGAGCAGGGGCTCCAGCGCATCCGCGCCGGGCGCTGCTGCCCCGGGGTGCGGGCCCTGATCGCCGTGGCCGGGCGCGACCCCAACCGGGCCACGGCCCGGGACCTCGGCTTCTCCGCCGGGCCCAGGCTCAACGCCGCCGGGCGCCTGACGGACATGTCCGTGGGGGTCGAGTGCCTGCTCACCGACGACCCGGGGGTCGCCCTGGGCCTGGCCCGCCAGCTCGACGGCCTCAACCGGGAGCGGCGCGACATCGAGGGCGGCATGCGCGAGGAGGCCCTGACCCTGGTGGAGGCCCTGCGCCGGGGCGGGGCCGCGCTGCCGGCGGGGCTCTGCCTGTTCGGTGCGGGCTGGCACCAGGGCGTGGCCGGGATAGTCGCGGCACGTATCCGCGAGCGCTACCAGCGTCCCACCATCGCCTTCGGCGACGCCGGGGACGGGCTGCTGCGCGGCTCCGCCCGTTCGGTGGAGGCGGCCAACATCCGCGACCTGATCGACGCCGTGGACAAGGCCCACCCCGGGTTGATCGAGCGCTTCGGCGGCCACGCCATGGCCGCCGGTCTGACCCTGGCGGCGGGGCACCTGGATACCTTCACCGCCGCCTTTGCCGCCGCCGCCCTGGCGGAACTGGGTGACCGCCCGCCGGTGCGCGAGCTGGTCTCAGACGGCGAGTTGGCGCCCGCTTGCCTGAACCTGGACACGGCCGAGTCCCTGCGCACCGCCGGGCCCTGGGGCAAGGGGTTTTCGGAGCCCCTGTTCGACGGGGTCTTCGAGGTCCTGGAGCGGCGCCTGGTGGGGGAAAGTCACCTACGGCTGCGCCTGCGGGCCCCTGGGGCCGAGCCCATCGGGGCCATAGGCTTCGGTCTGGGGGATGCGCTGGAGGAGGCCCAGGGCCAGGTCCACCTGGCCTATCGCCTGGACGTGAACGAGTATCGCGGGGTGCGGGCGCCCCAGTTGCTGTTGGAATATCTGAGGCCGGCGGGTTGACCTGCGCGCCAGGGCTTTGGGAACGGATCTGTGTGTGGGTATATGGACAGGATTAACTGGATTGTCAACGATTTACAGGATTTCTTCAGAGCGGTTTGCACGATGTTAGCGTAACTCCATATTTGTAATCATGTTAGTCCTGCAACATTCTGTTAATCCTGTACTATTTACGCACTGACGCCACCATGACCAACTACTACGTTCCGAATCCGGACGGCCAGCCAGACCCCGAACAGGACTGGGAGGAAGGCGAGCGCCCGCCCAGTCGCAGCCGGCGCAAGCGCGACTCCCACGCCATTCAGGAGGCGGCCCGGCGCCTGCTCGCCCTGCCCGCCAAGGAACTGGCCGAGCTGGACCTGGGCGAGGCGACCCTGGCCGCGGTGGCCGAGACCGCCCGCATCAAGGACCGCCGCGCCATGCCGCGGCACGTCAAGCGGGTCGCCAACCTGCTGGAGCGCGAGGACCTGGGGGCCATCGAGGCCCTGCTCGACGCCCACCAGGCTCGGGACCAGGCCGCCGCCGCCCGGCTGCACCGGGTGGAGCGTTGGCGCGACCGGCTGCTCGCCGAAGGCGATGGGGCCCTGGCCGAACTGCTCGATCAGTGCCCCGATGCGGACCGTCAGGGCCTGCGTCAATTGGTACGCACCGCCCAGCGTGACCGCGAGGCCGGCCGCCCCGAGGGGCCGCGCAAGCTGTTCAAGGCGGTGCGGGCGGCCCTGGATGAGGCAGAGGGGGAGGGCACGCCCCTAGGAGCCAGTCGGACTTAGGAAGAATCGGCTGCGGAAGCGGGACAACGGCTTCGGTTGGCGATCAGGTTGCCCACCAGGGCCGTCCAGCCGGTCTGGTGGGAGGCCCCCAGGCCCTCGCCGGTGTCCCCGTTGAAATACTCGAAGAACAGGATCTGCTCCCGCCAATGGGGGTCGGTCTGCATGCGCTCGTTGGACCCGAAGGCCGGGCGGCGGCCCTGGCCATCACGCAGGAAGAGCCCCACCAGGCGCAGATCCAGCTCTTCGGCGACCTGGCCCAGGTGGGCCTGGACCCCGGAGCCGGTGGTCGATGAACCTGGGCCTATGCCAAGCAGGCCTTCGACGGCTGGGCCGGCGACCTGCGCCGCTGGCTGGACAAGGTCCACGGCAACTGATTCCAGGCCGCGACCGGACCCCGCCACAGGTCTTCCGGCAGGGCCAAATCCCCAAAAGGGATGGACAGTTAGCTCCTCCTCGGTCTATATGTAGCTTGTACCGCGGCGAGTCCGGATGCCGGGTAGTCTCCTAACGGCATGCGTATCCGAGCATTTTGTCGTGAGACGTCCGCCAACGTCCTGGCAGCAAACCACAAGGGGTTGTGGCTGGAGGAGCTAACCGCCCACCCCCTATCCCCAATTCATCGAGGTTGATATGACCCAAGCAAGCATCAAGAGATCCCGCCTGGCGGCGCCCGCCCTGGTCTGTACCTTGGCCCTGGGCGGACTGAGTGCCATGGCCCCTGCCCAGGCCGCGGTCAACCCCTACGACGGCAACTGGCACTTCAGCGTGACCCCCTACCTGTGGATGCCGAACATCAACGGCAGCATCGATAGGCGCATCCCCCAATTGCGCGACTCTACCGGGGCGGTCATCAACGACGTGCGACTCGGCACCGAGATCGGCCCCAACGACTACCTGTCGAACCTCAAGTTCGGCGCCATGCTCACAGGCGAGGCCCGCAAGGGGCTCTGGTCGGTCTTCACCGACATCATCTACATCGACTTCGGCGACGATAAGTCCAAGGTCCGCGACATCAGCCTGCCCGACGGCCGACCTATCACGACCACCAGCCGCGACGTCGATGCCGGGCTCTCGACCACCGTCTGGACCCTGGCCGGGGCCTACACCCTGGCCCACAACCAGACCTGGAACCTGGACCTGCTGGCCGGCTTCCGCTATGTCGGGGTCGATACCGACCTCAAGTGGCACATCACCGGGGCGCGGGGCTTCCTGGACCAGGGCGGCCGGGTCTCAAACACCATGGAGGAGTGGGACGGCATCGTCGGGGTCAAGGGCCAGATCCGGTTCGGCGACGGCCGCTGGTTCGTGCCCTACTACGCCGACATCGGCGCCGGGTCCTCGAACTGGACCTGGCAGGCATTGGTGGGCCTGGGCTACAGTTTCGGCTGGGGCGATGTCAGCCTGTCCATCCGCAGCCTGTCCTATGACTTCAGCGATAAGGACGCGGACCTGCGTATGACAGGGCCTGCCCTGGGCGTCAGTTTCCGCTGGTAGCCCTGGCCCTGGAGCAACCCGGCAGGGCGACCGTTCCCCATAAGTGGCGGTTCAAGAATAAATGAAGCGTTCTGGGGCGGGGGACGGGCCTCTGGCCCGTCTTGCGGGCGGGACGCCCGCCCCCCTGATGTGTCAGTTGTTTCTGAACGGTTCCTAACCCTATCGGCGCTCCGACAAAGTCCCCCGGCACCGTCCTCACAGAACAGTAGGCCATGAACCCCAGTCCTCTGTCCCTCACTCAGGTCTCCGGACACCTGATCCGGGGCGCCCTGATCGGGTCCCTGGCCCTGCTGGCGGCCTGTGCCGCCCCGGGGACCAGCGTGTCCGGTTTCGACCAACTCAATCTCAAGCCCGGCGACACCGGCAACTGCGATTCGAGCCCCTGTGCGGTCTTTCTCCAGATCCCCCCCGGCACGGGGTCCTATGTGGTCACCGGCAATGAGGTCAAAGTGGGCACCTATCCCGCCGGTCAGAATGCCGCCCTGGGCAGCTTCTGGAACAGCCAGGCCTTCCAGATCCAGGGCATGAACGTGCCCAAGGCCTACGCCTATATCCCCAACACGCGCTGAGCCGGCCTTGCCCTGCGCTCCGCGCCCTTACCTAGAGGTGTCACCCCTTGGTCATTGAATACCCCGGTTGGAAGCGCGCCTGCGGGCGCCTGGCGGTCGTTGGTCTGTGTGCCTTGCTGGCCGGTTGCGGGGCCCAGGGCTTCGTCCGGGACTCCGTGGTCGAGGACCCGGGGGCCCAGGCCTTCCTGGACAAGGTCAATCAGCAGTGTGGCGACCTGAATCTGGGCACTGCGACCATTGCCTGGTTGATTCAGAGTCAGGACGACGTCTACTTCGTGGACGAGACCTCCAAGCTCTACTTCGGCGACGTGTCCAGGGCCCAGTACGAGGACGACATGAGCAGCTTCTACCCGGTGGGCGAAGGCTCGCGGGCCATCCCCTGCATCTTCGAGCAGCTCCCCAAGCAGAGGCCGCAGCGCTGAGTCCGGCGTCCACCTTGCCGCGCCGTGACGCCGCGGCTAGCATCCCGCCACCCTAGCCCCCCAGCCCCAGGAGCCCAGCGCCATG
>DYRB01000146.1:0-3754 GCA_020718945.1 Lamprocystis purpurea
TGGTCCTGCCGGTGAGTGTGCCGTCCCACTGCGCCCTGATGCGCCCGGCCGCGGAGCGCCTGGCCGAGCGCCTGGCCGGGGTGGCCATCGCGGCCCCGCAGGTGCCGGTCCTGCACAATGTCAGCGTGGACACCGCCACGGACCCGGGTGCCATCCGTGACCTGCTGGTACGTCAGCTCCATAGCCCAGTGCGCTGGGTGGAGACGGTGCGCCGCCTGGCCGCCGAGGGGACCCGCTTGGCCTGCGAGGCCGGGCCCGGCAAGGTCCTGTCGGGCCTGGGCAAGCGGATTGTCGCGGACTTTACCACCCTGCCGGTCTACGACCCGGCCACCCTCGAATCGTCCCTGAATTCAGCGCGAGAGGCGATGCGTCATGCTTGAAGGCGAAATTGCACTGGTCACCGGGGCCTCCCGGGGCATAGGTCGGGCCATTGCCCTGACCCTCGGGGCCCAGGGGGCCAGGGTCGTGGGGACAGCCACCACCGCCGAGGGGGCGGCGCGCATCGGCGCGGGCCTGGCGGACGCCGGGGTCGAGGGCCTCGGGCTGGTGCTGGACGTGTCCGATCAGGGCTCCATCGATGCCCTCATGGCGGCCATGGCCGAGGGGCTCGGGGTCCCCAGCATCCTGGTCAACAACGCCGGGATCACCCGCGACAACCTGCTCATGCGTATGAAGGACGCGGAGTGGGAGCAGATCATCGACACCAACCTGACCTCGGTCTACCGCCTGTGCAAGGCCTGTGTGCGGACCATGAGCAAGGCGCGCAAGGGGCGCATCGTGAATATCACCTCGGTGGTGGCCATGAGCGGCAATGCCGGCCAGACCAACTATGCGGCGGCCAAGGCGGGGATGATCGGCTTCACCAAGTCCCTGGCCCGGGAGGTCGGTTCCCGCGGCATCACGGTCAACTGCGTGGCCCCGGGGATGATCGACACCGACATGACTCGCGCCCTCAACGAGGCCCAGCGCCAGGCGCTGTTGGCCAGCATCCCGCTGGGCCGGCTCGGACAACCGGAGGACATCGCCGCGGCCGTGGCCTTCCTCGCCTCCCCGGCGGGGGCCTACATCACCGGGGAGACCATCCAGGTCAACGGCGGCATGTACATGGTCTGATCTGGGGCGCAGCCCGGGCGCATTTGGAAAAGCAATCTATAAACAAATGCTTGTAGCGCCAGTCTGGACCCAAGCGCGCCTTTCATCGGCAACCGATTGTCACTAGAATACCGCGAGCCCCGAGGGTGGGGGCCACCTGTCAAGCCAGCTTGAGTTAACCCAGTACGGTCGATCCAGCCCGGATCGGTCCGTTCCAACAAACCAAACCAGTCAACCCAGAGAGGGTGCATTAGAGATGAGCAGCGTCGAAGAGCGAGTTCGCAAGATCGTGGTGGAGCAGTTGGGCGTCAAGGAGGAAGAGGTCTCCCTGGAGTCCTCCTTCGTCGATGATCTGGGTGCCGATTCCCTGGACACCGTGGAGCTGGTGATGGCCCTCGAGGAAGAGTTCGAGACCGAGATCCCGGACGAGGACGCCGAGAAGATCACCACGGTCAAGGAGGCCATCGATTACGTCAACGCCCATCTGGGCTGAAGCGCGCCCGTAACTGGCCTTAAGGCCGGCGCCGAGCTTCAGGGTTCCGTGGCGCGGTCGCGGGCTCCGATGCCGATCTGTCTTGTTTAGGGGAATCCCATGGTTGGTAGAAGGGTAGTGGTGACTGGGGTTGGGCTGGTCGCCCCGGTCGGTCTGGATGTTGCCTCCTCCTGGGGCAACATCCTGGCCGGCAAGAGCGGCATCCAGGCCATCACCCACTTCGACATGGGTCCGTTCAGTACCCGCTTCGGTGGGCCTATCTACGGCTTCGATCCGACCCAGTACATCTTGCCCAAGGAGGTGCGCAAGATGGACAAGTTCATCCACTACGGGATCGCCGCGGGGACCCAGGCCATCGAGGACTCGGGCCTGGAGATCACCGACGCCAACCGCAAGCGCATCGGCGTGGCCATAGGTTCCGGGATCGGCGGCATCACAGGGATCGAGAACAACTACGAGGCCTATCGCCAGGGAGGCCCGCGCAAGATCTCGCCGTTCTTCGTCCCCGCGAACATCGTCAACATGGTCGCCGGGAACCTGTCCATCAAGTACGGGCTCAAGGGCCCGAACTACTCCATCGTCTCGGCGTGCAGCACCGGCAGCCACAACATCGGCGAGGCGGCCCTGATGATCCGCCACGGCATGGTAGACCGCATGATTGCCGGCGGGGCCGAGATGGCGACCTCCCCGGTGGGGCTCGGCGGTTTCGCCGCGGCCCGCGCCCTGTCCACCCGCAACGATGACCCGGAGCGGGCCAGCCGGCCCTTCGACAAGGACCGCGACGGCTTCGTCCTGAGCGACGGGGCCGGGGTGGTGGTGCTGGAAGAGTACGAAATGGCCAAGGCCCGTGGGGCCAAGATCTATGCCGAGCTGGTCGGGGTGGGCATGAACTCCGACGCCTACCATATGACCTCGCCCTCCGAGAACGGTGAGGGGGCCTGCGACTGCATGCTGCTGGCCCTGGCGGATGCCGGGCTCAACCCGGACGACGTCGATTACATCAACGCCCACGGTACCTCCACCCCCGCCGGGGACATGGCCGAGACCCGGGCCATCAAGGCGGCCTTGGGGGCCCATGCCAAGACCGTGGCGGTCAGTTCCACCAAGTCCATGACCGGGCACATGCTGGGGGCCGCCGGTGGGGCCGAGGCCATTTTCAGCATCCTCGCCATCCGCGACCAGGTCGCGCCCCCGACCATCAACTACGAGACCCCGGACCCGGAGTGTGACCTGGACTATGTCCCGAACACCGCCCGGCCCATGCCTATCGAGGTTGCCCTGAGCAACTCCTTCGGCTTTGGCGGGACCAACGGGACCCTGATCTTCCGGCGCATCTAGGGACCGGCGGGGCGCCAGCTTGATCCCCGGTGCGGCGCCCGGTCTGGGGCCTGCCCTCGCCTCTGCCCAACCCCCGGCGGACGCCCTGGTGAATGGGGTAAGGGCGGCCGGCCTGTCCCTCGCTGATCGCGGCCTGCACTATGGCGACGGCCTGTTCGAGACCATTGCCATCCGCTCCGGTGCCCCCTGCCTCTGGTCCGAACACCTGGCCAGGCTTGGACTGGGGGCCGCACGCCTGGGCATCCCCTTGCCGGACCCGCAACCGTTGCTCTGCGAGTGTCTGGATCTGGCCGGAGGCGTGGCGTCCGGAGTGGTCAAGCTGATCCTCACCCGTGGCTGCGGCGGGCGCGGCTACCGGCCTCCCCGGGACCCGGTCCCCACCCGCATCCTCGCCCTGTACCCTCAGCCTGCCGAACCACCGGGTGCCGCGGAGTTGGGGGTGGCGGTGCGTTGGTGCGCGACTCGGTTGGGGGAGAACCCGCACTTGGCCGGCATCAAGCACCTCAATCGCCTGGAGCAGGTCCTCGCCAGGGCCGAGTGGGACGACGATGCCTGCCCAGAGGGCCTCATGTCCGACTGTTACGGCAGGGTTATCGCGGGTACCATGACCAATGTCTTCGTGTACACCGGGGGCCGGCTGCTGACCCCGCGCCTGGAGCGCTGCGGGGTGGCCGGTACCGCCCGGGCCCTGGTGTTGCGGCTGGCCCCGGGGTTGGGTGTGCCGGTAGCTGAGGTCGATCTCCGCCCGGCGGATCTGGACGCGGCGGACGGGGTCTTCCTGACCAACGCGGTGATCGGGGCCTGGCCGGTGCGCCGGTTGGGCGACCGGAG
>DYRB01000146.1:3854-7154 GCA_020718945.1 Lamprocystis purpurea
ATGCGAATCTTCAAGGCCATCCTCGGCGCTCTTGGCGCCCTGCTCCTGGTCCTGGCGGCGGTGGCCGGCAGCCTCTGGGTGCACTATCAGACCTTCCTGAGCACCCCCCTGAGCGTCCCCGGGGACCGGCTGGTGTTCGAGGTCCAACGCGGCGCCGGGCTGCGGGTGGTGGCCGAGCAGCTCACGGCCGTGCGCGTCCTGCCCGACCCCTATACCTTCCTCGCCCTGGCCTACCAGACCCACAGGGCGGGCCAACTCAAGAGCGGCGAATACGAGCTGAGCTCCGGCATGACCCCGCCCCAGGTCCTGGACTTACTGACCTCTGGAAAGGTCATTCAGTACCCCCTGACCCTGGTGGAGGGTCGCACTGCCCGTCAGGCCCTGGCCGGCATCGCCGCGGCCCCGATCCTTGGGAATGACTTGGCCGGGCTCTCCGATGACGAGGTCATGGCCCGCATCGGTCATCCGGGTGAGACCCTGGAAGGCCGGCTCTTCCCCGACACCTATCTCTTCCCGCGCGGCACCTTGGCCAGTGACTTGGTCCGCCGCGCCTATGCCCGGATGGAGGCGGTCCTCAATGAGGAATGGCCGGCACGGGCCCCGGGACTCCCCTTCGCCAGCCCCTACGAGGCACTGATCCTCGCCTCCATCGTGGAGAAGGAGACGGGACTCGCCGCCGAGCGACCGCAGATCGCCGGGGTGTTCGTCCGCCGGCTGCAAAAGGGCATGAAGCTCCAGACCGATCCCACGGTGATCTACGGAATGGGTGCCGCCTTCGACGGCAATCTGAGGCGCGCGGATCTCACTACCGATACGCCCTACAACACCTATGTCCGCATTGGGCTGCCGCCGACCCCTATTGCGCTCCCCGGGCGGGAGGCGATCCATGCCGTGCTGCACCCGGCGGCCGGGGACAGCCTCTATTTCGTGGCCAAGGGGGACGGGGGCCACGCATTCTCCGCCACCCTGGAAGAGCACAATCGGGCGGTGCGCCGCTTTCAATTGGGGGGCCAGTGACCATGACATTGCAGCCCGGTCACGGCCGGTTCATCACCCTGGAGGGCATCGAGGGGGCGGGCAAGTCCACCCAGGTCGAGGCCCTGCGCGCCTGGCTTACGGACTGGGGGGTGCCGGTGCGGGTCACCCGGGAGCCCGGCGGTTCTGCGGTGGCCGAGCGTATCCGCGCCGTCCTGCTCGACCGGGCCAACGCCGGCATGGCCAGCGACGCCGAGCTGCTGCTCATGTTCGCGGCGCGGGCCGAGCACCTGGACAAGACCATCCGCCCGGCCCTGGCCGCGGGGGAATGGGTCCTCTGCGACCGCTTCACCGATGCCACCTACGCCTACCAGGGGGGCGGGCGGGGTGTGGCGCGGCAGCGCATCGCGATGCTGGAGGACCTGGTCCAGGGGAGCCTGCGCCCTGACCTGACCTTGCTGTTCGATGTCCCGGTGGCCGAGGGCCTGGCCCGGGCCCGGGGGCGTTCGTCCCCGGACCGCTTTGAGTCAGAGGCCGCGCGGTTCTTCGAGGCGGTCCGCGCCGAGTACCTGGCCATCGCAGGACGGGACCCGGCTCGGGTGCGGGTGATCGACGCCCAGGCCGATCCGGCTACGGTCTCGGCCCTGGTGCATGCGGAACTGCGGTCTTTCCTGGCGGAGCTGGGCTGATGCTTGAAGAGCGGCCGCAAATGAACGCAAATGGACGCAAATCAGGGTCTTGGCCTGGATCTGCGCCGCCGCGGACCGGGATGGAGCCAGGCGCGTGACCCTGACAACGTCGCCTGTCGCGGCGCCCCCGCCCTGGCTTGCACCCCACTGGGCGGCCCTGCAGCGGGCCCGGGCCAGCGGGCGCCTGCCCCACGCCCTGCTCATCGCCGGGCCCGCCGGGGTGGGCAAGCGCCTGCTCGCCGACCTGCTGATCCGCTCGCTGCTCTGCCAGGCCCCGGGGCCGGACTCGTTGCCCTGCGGGACTTGCCAGGACTGCCGCCTATGCGCCGCCGGCAACCACCCGGACCTGGTGCGCCTGGGGCCGGACCCGGAGGGTAAGTCCGATGAGATCAAGGTGGCGGGTATCCGCGACCTGGTGGAGTCCGAGGGCCTGACCCCGTCCCGGGGTCCCCACAAGGTCATCCTCATCGACCCGGCGGAGCGCATGAACCCCTCCGCCGCCAATGCCCTGCTCAAGACCCTGGAGGAGCCGGCCCCCGGGACCCTGTTCTGCCTCATCGCCGAGCGGGTCCACCTGCTCCCGGCCACGGTGCGCAGCCGCTGCCAGCGTCTGATCCTGGGCCTGCCCCAGGAGGACCAGGCACTAGGTTGGCTGGGCGGGAGGGTCGCCGGCCGAGATCCCCGGCTGCTTCTGCGCCTTGCCCATGGCGCCCCCTTGCGGGCCCTGGCCCTGGCCGACGCGGACCTGTTGGCCCGCCGCGACAGCGCCTGCGCCGGTTTTGTCGCCGTGGGCCAGGGGGGCCGCGATCCAGTCGCCGAGGCCCAGGCCTGGGGTGATCTGTCCCCGCGGGTCTCCCTGGAGTGGCTGGGCGGCTGGGTGAGCGATCTGTTACGCTTGGCAGCCGACGGCCGTGCCGCGTACCTGAGCAATCCGGACAAACGCGAGGCCCTGGCCGTCCTGGCGGCACGCCTCGATCCGCAGGCCGGACACCGATACCTGCAACGGGTCCTGGCGGCGCGGGCCAGTCAGGACAACCCCCTCAACCCCCAGTTGCTCCACGAGGCCCTGTTGATCGACTGGGCCTACCTGGCGCGAAAGGTAACCTAGATGGATAACGGGACCCTCGGCGGTCAGCAGCGCATCCTGAGTTTCGCCATCAAGGACCGCAACGCCTTGTATCAGTCCTATATGCCCTTCGTGAAGAACGGTGGGCTCTTCATCCCCACCACCAAGCGCTACCAGCTCGGGGACGAGATTTTCCTGCTGCTCCAGCTCATGGAAGAACCCGACCGCATCCCGGTGGCCGGTCGGGTGGTCTGGGTGACCCCGGCGGGGGCCGAGGGCAATCGCACCGTCGGCGTCGGGGTCCAGTTCAGCGAGCAGGACAAGGGTGTGGCGCGGCGCAAGATCGAGGAGTACCTGGCCGGCGCCCTCAAGGCGGAGCGGCCGACCCACACCATGTAGGAAGTGGCTAGTGGCTAATGGCTAGTGGCCGGCGGGCGCACGGCGGAGCACGGGGCTTAGCCCTTGACCTGAAATTTGCCGGCCCGATCCAGGGCGCCGCATCGTCCAGGAAGGCACAGGACATCTCACGGGAAACCTTTCGTTAGCCTGGACAAGGTGCCTGAAATATCG
>DYRB01000001.1 GCA_020718945.1 Lamprocystis purpurea
GGACAGGCAGACGGAGAGCTCATGCATGGCCGGCGACCGGTGGCTGGGGTGCTGGGTGTGCGGCGGGTCTGGGCCCCAGGGTCCAGGCGCCGAGCAGGGCGATCAGGGCGGTGGCGGCCAGCCCGACCAGGGCCAACAGGGGCAGGGCGCGATCCTGGCCCAGGGCGGCGGCCAGGGCGGTGAGCCCGAGGGCCAGGGCCCCGCCGCGGGCCGCAAGCGGGAGCAGGCCAGCACCGGCCGGGAGGGCGGTCCGCGACCAGGACAGGTGCCAACCCAAGGCCGTGCCGGCTTGCCACCAGCCCCAGCCGAGCATCGCCAGGCCGGGCAGGTCCCAGCCCAGGGCCAAGGTCGTACCCCCGGCCAGGAAAAGGGTTGCCTGGGCGGCGAACCACAAGGGTTCGGGGGTGGAGGTACGGGCCAGGGTCGGCAGCCCGGTGAGCAGAAGACCGAACAGGGGGGCCGCGATCAGCCCCTGGGCGAGGAGCACCCAGGCCCTGGCGTCGAAGGCGAGCCCGCCAGCGGCCCAGAGCACCGCCAGGGGCGGGGCTAGGAGCAGGGGCACGGCGGCGGTGAAGCGCCAGGGGCGGGCGCGCAGATAGCGCCCCAGGCGGGACCCTGGGGGCCCGTCGGAACGCCGGCCGAGGGGGATGGCGACACACATGGGGGCTCGACCTCCAGCGGTCGGGTGCGGCCCGGGATGGGGGCGCCCGCCGAAGGACCAAAGACTAGCGATAGTCCCCGGCCGCGTCGCTGATGCCGGTCAATCTGGACCGGATCGCGGCGGATCAGTCCCCGTCGTCCGCGGCCCCTGCCGGCGCGGCATCCAGCCAACCCTGCAGGGCCGAGATGATCGCCTGGGCCTGGGCCCGGCTGGAGATATTGAACTTGGACTGCTGGCGGTATTCCCCGGCCCGCTTCTGATAGCGGCGGATGCTGTACTTCTCCGGCCCCCAGGTCTCCTTGGGTCTGTCCCAGTCGCGGTAGCGGAATAGGATGGTGGTCCAGGCACCCTTGGACAGGATGACCTTGTCCAGTTCCTGTACCGTCTCGATGCCGCCTTCGCTGTAGGCGACGGTCAGGTCTTCCAGTTTTTCCGTCATGTTCAGGGTCTCTCCAATGGGTGTTTTCAGGGTTGGCTGTCGGCCGGGGCCTGGGCCCCGTATTGGCGCAACAGCCGGATCAGGTCCGGGTCGGCGCCCTCCAAGGCCAGGGCCAGGGGGGTCTGGCCTGTTGCATCCGCCAGGTTGGGGTCCGCCCCGGCCAGGATCAGGCGCTTCGCCAGGGCAACCCGGCCGGCGGCGATGGCCAGTTGCAGGGGGGTACGCCCGGCCCCGTCGCGCCCGTTCAGGTCGGCCCCGCGGCGGCGCAGCAGGGCCAGGGCATCGCGGTCGGCACTGCCCTCGCCGACCAGGGCGAACAGCAGGGCCTGGGGCGGGTCGGCGGCACCGGCGTCGAACAGCAGGCCGGCCAGGTCCAGCCGCCCCGTCGCCAGGGCTAGATGCAGCGGAGTGCGGCCGCTGGGGTCGCGGACGTCCATGCGCGCCCCATGTTCCACCAGGGCCCGGGCTATGACCACCTGACCGTTGCGCGCAGCCAGGTGCAGCGGGTACTGCCCCTGGCCATCGGGGCTGTCGATGTCGGTGCCGTGGTACAGGTGGCGCTTGACCTGGTCCAGGTCGCCCAACTGCAAGGCCCGGTGCAGGGGTAGGGTAGGCGGCTGCGGCTGGGTGCAGGCGATCATCAGCGCGGCCAGGCAGACCAGGGCGGCGCTCAACCAGGGGGTTCGGCTTAGGGGCATCCGGGGCATGGGCAGGTCCGTGGGGTCCGCGGTGGAGCGCCCGTCGGCCGGGCTGGGCGGCGGGCGACACGCCGGGCCCGGCGTGGCCCCGCATGGTAAGACCGCGGCGGCGGCGGCGGCAAGGCGCCCGACGCTGCATGGTCCGGGGGGGCGTGTTACCTTTGCGGCCATGTTTGGCAAAGTCCTCATCGCCGTCGTCGCCCTGCTGGTCGCCTGGCTGCTGCTGCGCGCCCGGATGCGCGGGGCCGGGCGCACTGCCCCGCCGCCGGTGCCGGCACCTTCCTCGACGCGCTCGGCGAGCGCCCCGAGGCACCTGGCCTATTTGGCCCTGGGGGTCCTGGTCGCGGGCACCGGCCTGTACCTCTACGAGGGCTGGGCAGAACGGCGTGCGCCTGTGCTGGTACGGGTGATCAATGCCAACACCGGGGCGGTTGCTACCTATAGGGCGCGCCGCTCGGACGTGGTCGGGCGCTCCCTCCTCACCCTGGACGGGCGGCGGGTCACCCTGGCAGATGTAGAGCGGATGGAATTGGAGACGGACCCAGGGCCTGCGCCCTAGCAGCCTCTTGGATCACGCAGCGGTGCGGTACAGGGCCAGGGGGAAGGTCTCGGTGATCAGGATCACCGGGGCCCGGTCGATGATGATGCGATAGGTGCGGAAGACCCGGTCGCCGTCCGGGTCCCCGGGGTCCAGGGCCGGGGCCCCGACCTCCAGGACCTCCCGGTAGCTCTCCAGGCCGCTGTCGCGGATCAGCACGCCGATGCCGATCTCCCGGTCGATGAGCCGCTGGCGAAAGGCCGCGGGGATGCGCTCGGTGCGGATCACGGAGAAGGCGCCGGCATAGACCTGGTTGCTGTCGGTCCCGCGCAGTTGGGCCTGGCGGACCAGAACCGGGGCCCCCCCGGTGATCTCCAGCCAGGGTATATCGCGCTCGGCCAGGGTCAGGTCCTGGGCCAATGTGTCCACCGCCACCGGTTCCCAGAAGTAGGCCTCGAGCATCTTGGTGACGGTCCCGTCGGTGACCAGCAAGGCGCGCAGGAACGCAGGCAGCCCGACCAGGGGGAGCCCGATGCCGCCCGTGCGGGGGATTAGGCCGTCGCGCTGGAAGCCGTCGCAGCGGAAGCGGGGCTGGCTCTCGCGGCTTAGAGGTTTGTCGTAGTAGCGTTCGACCATGGTTCCCTCGGCAGGTCCCGGTGACACCGCACCGCGCGGGCCGCCCAATCCCGCCTATGGTGCCTGATTTGGCCCCATGAGAGGGCCGTTCGGGTCAGGCCCAAGTCGGAAATTGTGTCCCGATTGATGCGGCGGGACAGGTGCAGGGTGCCGGTCTGGATCCTTGGCATATCTTAGGGTCAGACCCTTTGTAGTAATGCAACCAATTGAATGGAAAGCGGAAAGGTCCCGAGCGCAGGGTCTGTCTGACGTGCGTGCCGGGCGCCAAAGCGGCCGATCTAAGCCGTTGAAATACCTGGCACGGAAGATTGCATTTTGTCCCCGACTGGCCAACAATTTGCACACCCTTTGGCGGGCTCCTCCGCCGACGCACCGGGTGCATGGCCTGCAACATCGGGGTCGTGCCCCGTTGGGGGTTAGGAAAAACCCTGACCTTGTGTTATACAAAGGGGGCCGTTCGGCACAACATCTACGGAGATATTTCCAATGCAGAAGACCGTTAAGCTCGTTTCCCTGACCGCCGTCGCCGTTCTGACCGCCGGCATCCTCGGTGGCTGCGCCACTACTGCCCAGGTCGAAGAGGCCAAGGCCCTGGCCCAGCAGGCTCTGGACAAGGCCAACGCCGCCCAGGCCTGCTGCGACGCGAACACCGATCGCGTCAACCGCATGTATCAGAAGATCATGTCCAAGTGAAGCCAATCGGCTGAACTGCGCCGGCCTCCCACTAACACCGGGAGGCCGGTGTTTTCGTCCCTCGCCCTGCTCACCTCCTCCCAGTCTACGTAGACCCCTGCCACGTTCGCCACCGACGCGGGCACTAGGCTCCGCGGATCACGGTCCTTGTTCTTGTCGTCGTCGTCGCTGATGTGGACCTCCAGATAGAGGTCGTCGCCCAGCCAACCCGTCTTGAAGGGCTGATTGACGATGGTCACCGGGGTCTTCACCGACACCCGCCCGAACAACTGCTCGATGTCTTCCGGGTACATGCGTATGCACCCGTGGGTGACCTGCATGCCCAGACCCCAGGGTTTGCTGGTGCTGTGGATCAGCACGCTCGGGGCACTGAGCCGCATGGCGTACAGGCCCAACGGGTTGTCCGGCCCAGCCGGCACCACCGCCGGCAGGGGTGCGCGACCCTCGGCCCGGCGCTCGGCATGGATGGAGGCCGGTGGCGTCCAGGTCGGGTCCTTGATCTTGCCGGTGATCTCGAAGGTGCCGATGGGGGTGTTCCAGCCCTCGCGGCCGATGCTGATGGCGTAGGTCACCACCGTGGACCCGCCGGGGCCATCGGGGTAGAAGTACATCCGCTTCTCGGGGACGTTGAGGACTATGGCGTTGCGGGGCGCCTGGGGCAGGACGTAGAGCGTCGGTACCAACACGTTGGCCCCGGTCCCCGGGACCCACATGTCCACCTTGGGGTTGGCGTCGTTCATGTCGTCATAACCCAGGTCGTTGTGGCGCGCTATGTCCAGAAGCGTGTCTTCGTGACGTGTCTTTACATAGAATGGCGCGCCTATCACCCCGTCGCTCGGGCTGGCCAGGCGGAAGGTCTCCGCCTGGGCCTGGGGGGTGCCGCCCAGGGTGCCGAGGGCCAGCAGGGTGAGCCCTGCGGCCAAAGCTTGTCGGGACCCGGTGGTCGCCGTATTCACGCCGTACTTCATGATGCTGCCTGACCTCATTCGATGACTAAACCCGCTCAACTCGCCCGCGTCCGCAACATCGGCGTGGCGGCCCATGTGGACGCCGGCAAGACCACGTTGACGGAGCGCATCCTCTACTACACCGGCGCCTCGCACAAGATCGGCGAGGTCCACGAGGGCGCCGCCCACATGGACTACATGGCCGAGGAACAGAGCCATGGCATCACCATCACCTCGGCGGTTACCAAGGCCCCCTGGCGCGATCACACGCTCCAGATTGTCGATACGCCGGGCCATGTGGATTTTACCATCGAGGTGGAGCGCTCCATGCGTGTCCTCGACGGCTGCATCCTGGTCCTCGACGGGGTGCGTGGGGTCGAGCCCCAGACCGAGACAGTATGGCGTCAGCGCTCCCGTTTCCAGTTGCCGGTGCTGTTCTTCGTCAACAAAATGGACCGCCCCGGGGCCGACTTCGACCACGCCCTGGCCCACATCCGCGAGCGCCTCAAGGCCGAGCCGGTCCCGGTGACGGTCCCGGTACTGGGGGATTGGGCCCAGGGGGCCGAGCCCGGGGTCATACACCTGATCGACCGCACCCTGGTCCGCTTCGGCGGCGACCAGGGCCGGGACCTCGATGTCTCCCCCTGCCCGGCGGATCTGTGGGAGCGGGCCCAGGGACACCGGGAGGCCCTGCTCCTGGCAGCGGCCGAGTACGACGAGGCCCTGGCCGATCTGGTCCTGGCCGGCGAGGACCCGGACCCCGAGGCCCTGCGTGCGGCCCTGCGCACCGGCACCCTGGCCGGGCGCCTGTGCCCCTGCTTCGGCGGCACGGCCCTGCGCAACATCGGGGTTCAGCCGGTATTGGACGGGGTCATCGACTTCCTCCCCGCCCCCCTGGACCGCCCCCCGGCCCAGGCCATCCGCCCGGACGGTGGCCACGAGGAGGTGGCCCTGGGCGATAGCGGGCCCCTGGTGGCCCTGGCCTTCAAGGTGCAGATGTGGGAGGGCCGCCGCCACGTCTTCACCCGCGTTTATCGCAATCGGCTGCGCCCGGGCGATCAGATTGCCTTCGTCGCCGCCGACGGGCGCACGGTGCGCGAGCAGGTGGCGCGCATCTTCGACGTGGACGCCGGCAAGAAGACCAAGTTGGACCTAGCCGAGCCCGGCCAGATCGTCCTGCTGGGCGGCCTGCGCTTCGCCACCACCGGCGATACCCTGTGCAATCCCAACCACCTGCTGCGCCTGGAGCGCATCGAGCTGCGCGCCCCGGTGCTCAGCCTGGCCATAGAGCCGGCCATGGGCACAGACCCGGACAAGCTGCTGGAGGCCCTGGACAAGGTCGAGCAGGAGGACCCAACCCTCAAGGTCGAAGAGGACCCTGAGACCGGCCAGCGCCTGCTGCGCGGCATGGGCGAACTGCACCTACAAATCGTCCTGGAACGTCTGGAGCGCGAATACGGGGTGGTGGTCCGCAGCGGACGCCCGGCGGTGGCAGTCCGGGAGACCGTCCAGTCCGCCGGCACCGGCGAGGTGCTGTTCTCGCCCCCGGCTGTGGCCGACCAGCGATCCCCGGACCTACGCGCCCGGGTCGCCCTGGCTGTGGCCCCACGCACCAGGGCCACCGGCAATGCGGTGATCATGCAGCCGCGCTACCTCCCGGAGGGCGTCCAGCCGAGCCAGGTCCAGATCCAGTCGGTGGAGCAGGGGGTGCGTCGCGGCCTGGCGGCGGGGCCCCTGCAGGGCATGCCCCTGGAGGACGTCGAGGTGCAGGTGCTGGAGGTCGAGCTGTTCGAGCGCGCCTCTACCACCGACGCCCTGGCCGCCGCCGCCGGCCGCGCCCTGGCCCGGGCCCTGGAGGCCGCCGGGCCCACCCTGCTGACCCCGGTGATGGCCGTGGAGGTGGTGGTGCCCCAGGACAACCTGGGCACCGTACTGGGCGACCTCCAGTCCCGCCGCGCCCTGATCCGCGCCAGCGAGGCACGCGGGGCGGACGTGACCATCGACTGCGAGGTGCCCCTGGAGCGCCTGCTCGGCTACGCCACGGACCTGCGCAGCCAGACCCAGGGGCGCGGCCAGTTCAGCATGCAGTTCGCCCGGTTCGACCTGGTCTGACCGGCGCCCGGTCTGCGATCACCCATCCGTCTTCAGTCCCTAGCCCCCCGAGCCCCCTTGGACGAGCCAGCCCCGGACCTGTTACGCCTTGCCGACCTTGCCCCCGGGGAGGCGGCCGAGATCGCCGAGATCCGCGGTGGTCGGGTCATGACCCGCCGCCTCCTGGGCCTGGGGCTGCGTGTCGGCAGCCCGGTCAGGGTCCTGCACCACCGGGGTCAGGGGGTGGTGGTCTCCAACGGCGAGACCCGCCTGGCCCTGGGGGGCGGGGTGGCGGAGCGGCTTTGGGTCCGGCGCGCGGGACCCATGGCGAAGCCGATCCCCTGATGCTGCCCTAGCAGCGCTGGGGGACGCTCTGCGCCTATCCATCTTCCGCCGCCTTCAAGACCGCACCAGCTCTGATCGTACCAGAGCACGGGCCCCAGGTTGACAAGGCCCTCGCCATCGGTAAAATAGGAACGCTTCGCATTTGAAGACCGGTCGCCATGGTTATGATCGCACCCAGCCGCATCCCCCTCACCGCCCTGCCCGCCGGGGCCAATGCCCGTATCGCGGAGATCCGCGGTGGCCGTGCCTTGACCCACAAGCTGTTCGGGCTTGGGCTGCGGGTCGGCAGCCAGGTCCGCGTCCTGCATCAGCGCGGCCGCGGACTGGTCCTGTCCAGTGCCGAGACCCGGGTGGCCATCGGCGGCGGCATCGCCGATCACCTCTGGGTCGAGGCGCTGGTGGCTGGTACCGAAGGCCCGGCTGTCTAGGTCGCTGTTCGGCCCCTGGCCCTGGCGTCAGCCCTGCCACCTACCTATTGCAGTACCAGCCTATGGGCGCCATCGAAGTCCAGTCCCGCCCCGCCGCCGCGCGGTCCCTGTCCATAGCCCTGGCCGGCAATCCCAACTGCGGTAAGTCCGCCCTGTTCAACGCCCTGACCGGCATCCGCCAGAAGACCGGTAACTGGCCCGGGGTGACGGTGGAACGTAAGGAGGGGCGCCTGGAACTGGACGGGCGGGCCGTGACGGTCATCGACCTGCCGGGCATCTACTCCCTGGACGCCGGCTCCCCGGATGAGCGGGTGACCCGCGACTATCTGCTCTCCCGGGAAGCGGATCTGATCGTCAACGTCCTCGATGCCACCAACCTGGAGCGCAACCTGTACCTCTCGGTGCAGATCCTGGAGATGGGCGTGCCCCTGGTGGTGGCCCTGAACATGATGGACGTGGCGCGGCGCCGCGGCGTGCTCATCGACACCGAGCGCCTGAGCCAGGAACTCGGCTGTCCGGTGATCCCCATAGTCGCCGTTACCCAGGAGGGCATTACCGAGCTCAAGGCCCGCACCCTGGCGGTGGCGGGCGGCCGTCAGGTGGGTGGCTTTGCCCTGGCCCACGAGGAATGCGTGGAGGCGGCGGTGGCCGATCTGGCCCCCTGCCTGGTCCCGCATCAGGGTGCCGGGCCGCAGCGCGGCAACGGCCGCTGGCTGGCCCTCAAGCTGCTGGAGGGCGACCCGGCGGCTTTGGCCCTGGCCGACTCCGCGACCCTGGCCAGGGCCGAGCACTGGCGCGGCCTGATCCGCGACCGCTCCGGCGAGGACGCCGACATCCACATCGCCGACACCCGCTTCGGCCACGCCCATACCCTGGCCCAGCGCGTGGTCCGCAGCCGTGGCCGCCTCGGGCGCACATTGTCGGACCGCATCGATCAGGTGGTGCTCAGCCGCATCTGGGGCATCCCGCTGTTCCTGCTGGTGATGTACCTGATGTTCGTGTTCACCGTGAGCCTCGGCGGGGCCTTCGTCGATCTCTTCGACGGGGTCGCCGGGGCCCTGTTCGTGGACGGCCTGGGGGCCCTGCTCGACCGCCTCGGGGCCCCGGCCTGGCTCGGCCTGATCCTGGCCCAGGGGATTGGCGGCGGGCTCAAGGTGGTAGCGACCTTCATCCCCATCATCGCCAGCCTGTACCTGTTCCTCTCCGCCATCGAAGACTCCGGCTACATGGCCCGTGCGGCCTTCGTCATGGACCGCTTCATGCGCTCCATCGGCCTGCCCGGCAAGGCCTTTGTCCCGCTTATCGTCGGCTTCGGCTGCAATGTCCCGGCGGTCATGGCCACCCGCACCCTGGAGAATGAGCGCGAGCGCAAGCTCACCATCCTGATGAACCCCTTCATGTCCTGCGGGGCCCGGCTGCCGGTCTATGTCCTGTTCGCGGCGGCCTTTTTCCCCGCCTCGGGCCAGAACGTGGTCTTCGCCCTGTACCTCACCGGCATAGTCGTCGCCGTGCTCACCGGGCTGGTCATGAAGCGCACATTGCTCCCGGGTGAGAGCGCCGGGTTCATGATGGAGCTGCCCCCCTACCACCTACCGACCCTCAAGGGGGTGCTGCTGCGCACCTGGGACCGGGTCAAGATCTTCCTGCGCGAGGCCGGGCGGGTCATCGTGGTGATGGTGCTGATCCTCAACGTGCTAGGCTCGGTGGGGACCGACGGCAGCCTGGGCAACCAGGACAGCGACCGCTCCATCCTGAGTGCGGTGAGTCGCACCGCCGCCCCCCTGTTCGCCCCGCTCGGGGTGCGCGAGGAGAACTGGCCGGCGGTGCTGGGCATAGTCTCCGGGGTCCTGGCCAAGGAGGTGATCGTCGGCACCCTGGACTCCCTTTACACCCGGTTGGGGGCCGAGGCGGACCCGCCCGGGGAGGCCGCCGCCTTCGACCTGGGGCTGGCCCTGGTCGCCGCCGCGGCCACGGTCCCCGCCAATCTGGGCGAGGCGTTGGGCGGCCTGACCGATCCCCTCGGGCTCGATGTGGGCGACCTCGCCGACACGGATGCGGTAGCGGAGCGCCAGGGCGTCCACCGCGGTACCTTCGGCGCCATGGAGGCCCGCTTCGACGGCCGCGAGGGGGCCTTTGCCTACCTGCTGTTCGTACTGCTCTATTTCCCCTGTGTGGCGACCATGGGCGTCATAGTCCGCGAGGCCGGCGCCCCCTGGGCGACCTTCGTCGGGGCCTGGACCACCGGGGTCGCCTTCGCCACGGCCACCCTCTACTACCAATTGGCTACCTTCGAGCGCCACCCCGTGGCCTCCTCGGCCTGGGTCCTGGGCCTGCTGGCGGTCCTGGTGCTGGTCCTGGTGGGGCTGCGGGTCTGGGCGCGCAACGGGCGCAACCAGGCGACCGCAGCCCAGGTAGCGGGGGCGCAGACCTGATTCTGCCCGACCTCGGGGCCTAATGGGGATCTGCTGTCAGGCGACGCGGGCTGACCTGGTCCTGCGCCTGGGCTTAGATCCGCGATGAACTCCTGGGGCCCCGCCGGCTCCGAGACCTTTTCCCATCGATGCAGGTGCCTGGGCCGGTTGTTGCTCCGCTCAAACCCTGCCGTAGAAGACATCGCGGTAGGAGGCGTACATCGAGGCGGTGAGGGTCGGTACGACCACCAGCAGCCCCAGGAAGACGGGCAGGCTGCCGAGGACCAGCAGCAGCGTGGCGGCCAGCCCGTAGACCAGGAAGGGCAGGATGTTCTTCAGGCAGCCCTGGAAGCTCAGCTTCATGGCGGGCCAGGCGCGTAGCCCGTCGATGGCCACCAGGGCCGGGGCGAACCAATAGGCCATCAACAGCGGGACCGTGAGCAGGACCCCGAACAGCACGGCCAACACCACACCCCCTTGGGCGAGCGCGGCCTCCAGTGCCTCCTGCCCCTGGCCCAGCAGGGACGGGTTCAGGCCGGCCAGCCCCAGGACGACCAGGACGACCAAGATCCCGGCCAGGACCAGGCCACCCAGGTACAGGGCCCCCACGGCCAGCAGACTGCCGGTGTGGTTAGAGAACCCGGCAAACAGGTGGTGAAAGCCCAGGCGCTCTCCATGGCCTTGGTCGTAGGCCCCGAGCATGAGGCCGCCGGTGAGTACGGGCATGACCAGGTAGGCCGCCAGGGCTCCGACGTAGGGGACCAGGGACAGGGCCATGCCGATGACCACATAACAGACGGTGATCAGGATCCAGGCCCAGGGGCTGTCCTTGAAGTGCCGGAAGCCGCGGCTGATCCAGCCCCAGCCGTGTCCGATGGGGACCCGGTGGGGCCCATCGAGGGATTCCGGGGCGACCGGGGGCGCCTCCGGGGTCAGTTCGGCCCTGGGCGGGGCATAGGGGTTGCCCGCTTCGACCCTGTCCTCCGCCGCCGTCGGCAAGGACGCCCCGCTGGCCGCCAGGCGCCCCAGGTATTTGGCCACCACCACCCCGCAGGCCTGGCAGACCCCTCCCTGGACCTCGGGCGACCCGCACTTGGGGCATTGCTCCAGTTCGCCGCGGCGGGCTGCGGCGGCGGCCTCCGCCGGGCTGATGGGGGTCAGGCGCAGGTCGAGCTTGGGCGTCTTCATGGGCACGATGCGCACCTCGAGCCCTGCCCGGGATAGGGCGCTCGCGTAGCGCTCCGCGGTGGCTTTGTCCAGATCGACCTTGATGTCCCGGGCGCGACCGCCCAGCACCAGGGCCCGCACCGTGTCGTCGGACATCTTGAACAGGGACGCCACGTTACGGATGGCCTCCTGGGCGGAGACATAGGGCTGGAGTTCGCCTGTGTAGACGACCTTGAACCGGTTTTCCATAGAACGACCTCAAACGGCGTGTGCCTCGGGATGGGGTGGGTCGGCCGGCGGCGGGCCGGCCGGGGCGGATCAGCCTAAGAAAAGCAGTCGAGCCGCAAATGAACGCAAATAGACGCAAATAAACAAGGACTTCCGGTCGGTCTCCGGATCACCCTGCGGGTGACGGGCGGACTCTGTCTAACTGACTGATCCATTTGCGTAAATTTGCGTAATTTGCGGCCGAATTGCTCTTTTCAGGTTCAGGGCTTGGTGCGCGGGCCGTACTTCTTCAGCCAGGCAAGGATACCCGGTTCGGCCTCCCAGACATCGCGCATGGCCTCACGATAGAGCCAGGCCTGGTCCTCGCCCCCCGGGGCCAGGCCCAGGGCCGCGCCCATGCCGGCCTGTCCCCAGGGGCCAGCGGGCGGGGGCTGCTTCACCCGCTTGCGGGTCAGATAATGCGGGATGCGCGGCAGCCGCACCACCGCGGTACGCAGGGCCCGCCGGGCCTGGGCCTGATCCCCCAACCGGTAGAGGGCCAGGACCTCGCCGTAGGCGAGATCGGCCAGGATGTCGCCGGGGAAACTGCGCGCCAGCTCCAGGGCCCGCTGGTCCTCGCCGCGGCGCAGCAGGTGGTTCATCAACTCGGCGCGCACCCCGTGGTTGTCCTGGGGGTTGAGTTCCAGCAGCCGCTCCAGCAGGGCCGCGGCGGCGCCGTCCTCGCCGGTCTCGGTGCGCCACAGGTAGAGCCGGAACAGCAGCCGCAGGGCCGGGCGGTTGCGCTCCTCGGACCAGGGGATGTGCCGACCGCACCCAGGGGGCAGGGCCCGGTCAAGGATGGCCGCCGCCCGGGTCAGCAGGGGCAGCAGCAGGACCTGGGCGATCCAAGGCAGGCTGCTCTCCGGGTGCTCGTAGAGGGCGGTGGCCAGGTCGTCCAAAATGTCCAGGCTGTCGGCGGCGTCCGGGTGACGGGCGAGGAAGCGCAGCCAGCCCTCCCCGGCCCAGGGGTCGCCGTCGTCCATCAGGGCGAGCTGGGTGGAGTAGGGCTTGACCGCCGGATAGACCTGGTGCCAGGCCGCCTCCACCTCGCGCACCGGCCGCGGCGGGCGCAGTCGGACCCTGTCGCCGGTGAAGTGGGAGGGCAGCCGCCCGCCGCACAGGTCGGCCTCGGCGAACAGGGCAAGCTGCTGGGGTGGGGCATCGCCCAGCGGGTGGGCCTGGGCCTCCAGGGCATAGTCCGGCAGGGGCCGGGCGGCGATGCCCTCGATCCAGTCGCGCAACTGGGTGAGCGGCGGGTCCAGGCGCTCGGCGTGGCTCGCCGCCAGGGCCGCCTGGGGGTCGCTGGCCGCCTGGGCGAGGAAGTCCATGACCGGCTCCCCGCGGAATCCGGCCCGCTCCAGCTTGCGCCGCCAGAAGTGGGCGCGCAGGGCGGCCACCGCGTCCTTGCGCTGGGCGGCCAGCAGGGTGATTTCCAGCACCGCGGTGCGCGCCGAGTCCGGGGCGTTGCGCTGGACCTGGGCATAGGCGTCCTGGGCGGCGGCAAAGTCCCCCTCGTCCAGGTGTTGGGTACAGAGCCGCTGCCAGGCGGCGGCCTTCAGTTCCCGCGGGGCATCGGCGGCGACGCGCTTGAGGAAGGCGTCGGCCTTGCGCCAGTGGTCCAGGCGCTCGTAGGCGTCGCACAGCACGTCCAGGGCCGCGTCGTACTGGCCGTCGAGCCCGGCCAGGTCGGCGAACAGGGGCTCGAGCAGGGCGACGGTACGCCCCGGGTGGTCCTGGTCCAGCCAGCGGTCGCCGACCTTGGCCAGCAGGAAGGGCGGTACCCGGCCGCTGGCCAGGGCGGCCCGCAGCCCGGGTTCCGGCAATTCCTCCAGCAGCAGTTCCCAGACCAGCTCCTCGGGCAGTTCCGGGACCTCGGCCACCGCGGCGCAGCAGGCATTGAAGGTCGCCCCGGAGCCGCAGGGACAGGGGCCATTCGGGTCCGTCGGGGGCATGGGCTGGGGCCGGAAGCCGTGATTGGGCAGGGGGGCGGCGTTCCAGATCGCCTGGGCCAGGAGCAGGCCCAGGCTGATCTCCTCCGCCGGGCTGAGTTCGGCGTCGGAAAGGTCCAGCAGGCCCGGGATTTCCCGCCGTGCCCAGGCGAGGTAGGCATCCGGGTCCGGGTCCAGGAGTATCTGTCGCACGGCGAGCAGGATGGCGTGCTCCATACGCTCGGCATCGGCGATTTCGCGATGGAACATGGGCGCGGTCCCCTCTGTGGGCGCGTCCGCGAAGGGACGGCGTGGCCGGATTTTAACCTTGAGGGTGGGGCGGCTGTCGATAGGGAAGCGTCGCCGGTCGCGCTATAGTGCCTCCCCGCCAAAGTCCCCGCCACAGTTCCCAACAGTACAGCCCCAGACCGGTGCCCCCATGCACGATGCCAAGGTCCGCATTTTCGTCTCCTCGCCGTCCGATCTCGACCACGAGCGCGCCCTGCTCAAGGAGATTTGCGCCCGGTTGCGCCAGGAGTACCTGTCCTATTTCGAGGTCCAGCCGGTGCTGTGGGAAGAGGAGGCCCTGACCGCCGACCGTAACTTCCAGGACGGCATACTAAGGCCGGCGGATTGCGACATCGTGGTGGTGGTGCTCTGGACCCGCCTGGGCACCCCGCTGCCGGAGGAACCCTACCAGGGCATGACCGGGACCCAGTGGGAGTTCGTCAACGCCGTGGAGGCCTCGGCCCGCAGCGGCCAGCCCGAGGTCCTGGTCTACAAGAAGACCAAGCCCAAGCTGGTGGACATCACCAACGCCGAGGCGACCCGCGAGGCCCTGGAGGACCGGCGCCGCCTGGAGGATTTCTTCCAGGCCAACTTCTTCAACCCGGACCTGAGCTTCCGCCGCGCCTTCCGCACCTTTGACAGCGACGCGGGCTTCCGCGACCTGGTGGAGGGGCAGTTGCGCAAGCTGCTCAACCGGCGCATCTCCGCCGAGAAGCGGGCCATCTCCGGGGTGGGCGACTGGCGCGGCAGCCCCTTCCGCCCGGACGGCCCCTACGATCTCGGCGACGGGCGCATCTTCACCGGGCGCGAGTCCGAGGCCCGCGACCTCCTGGCCCGCCTGCCCGGGCGGCGCTTCCTGCTGGTCAGCGGACCCAGCGGCTGCGGCAAGACCTCGCTGGTGCGGGCCGGGGTCCTGCCGCGC
Source organism: Lamprocystis purpurea (assembly GCA_020718945.1). GTDB lineage: Bacteria > Pseudomonadota > Gammaproteobacteria > Chromatiales > Chromatiaceae > DYRB01. The sequence goes on from DYRB01000001.1 coordinate 14,460, forward strand.
CTGGCCCGACCCTTCCTGGTGGAGGGGGTGGCCGGTTGCCGCATCGCCCTGGTGGACCCGGGGTCCAGCGCCGGCGCCGATCCCATCGCCGCCCTGGCCGAGGGGCTGTGCAGCCGCAACGCCCTGGGCCAGACCCTGGCCGGCTTCGGGCTGGACCAGGCGGCCCTTGCCGGGGTCCTGGCCCGGGACCCCGGCGCCGCCGCGGCCCAGGTCGCCGCGGCCCTGGACGTGCTGGGCCGCGAGCAGCGCGGGCGCACCGGGGTGGCCGAGGGGGAACTGCGCCTGGCCCTGGTGCTGGACCCATTGGACGACCTGCTCGCCGGACCCCCGGGTCCCCCGGGTCCCCAGCCCGGCCCTGCCGATGCCGTGCCGGACGGCGACGCCGGCCTTGATCCTGGTCCTGGCCCGGATGCCTCGGCCCTGTCCGTCTCCGTCCTGATCGCCGCCGTCACGGCCCTGGCCGCCACCGGCCGGGTCTGGGTCATAGGCGTGCTGGGGAATGCCCGACTGGGCCATCTGCACCCGCTCCTGCCCCTGCTCGCCGCCCCGGCGCCGGGCACCGAACCCGGACCGGCCGGGGCCCTGGACGGCCAGGCCTGGTACCGCCTGCCCCCGCCGGCGGCGGCCCGGGTGCGTCAGGTGGTGGAGATCCCCTCCCGGGTCGCCGGGATCGAGGTGGAGGGCTATGCCCCTGGGACCGACCTGAGCCTGGTGGACCTGCTCGAGGCCGAGGCCGGGCCCCTGGCCCACTGGCCGCCCCTGCTGGAGGCGACCCTGGAGCGCATCTACCGCATCGGCCTGGCCCGCGCCGCGGGCGCCGCACCCTCCCTGGTGGCGGCGGACTACCGCACCGCCGGGGGCATCGCCGGGGTGGTCCTGGCGCGGGCCGAGGCGGTCTGGGCCGGGCTCGACCCCGCCGTCCAGGCGGCCCTGCCCCGGTTGTGCCGGGCCCTGATCGCCCTGGATGGGGCCCGCCCGGGCCTGCGCGCCGGGGAGCTGACCCTGCTGGAGGCCGACCCGGCCTGCCGGGCCCTGGTGGCGGCCCTGGCGGCGGCCCGGCTGGTGGTGCTCGACGGCGAGCGCGACCCCCTGAGCCGCAGCCCCTGTCCGCCGGCGGACTACAGCCTGGCCGGCTATCTGCGCGGTGCCCTGAAGGCCACCGGGGCCCAGTGGCGCGCCCGCCTGAACCCGGCCCGGGCCCTGCGCGAACTGACCGCCGAGGCCCCGGGGGCCGACCCCGGGCCTGCTGTCCAGGTCCAAGGTCAGGCCCAGGCCCAGGGTGGCGAGGCGGTGGAAGACTGGAGCGACTGGGCCGACTGGCGTCCGCGGGCGGTCTTCGCCCACCCGGTCCTGCTGACCCGCTGGGCCCCGGTGCGCGACTGGCTGGCCGACCCCAGCCACCGCGAGACCCTGCGCCTGCGCCACCACGTCGCACGGCGCGCCCTGCTGTGGCGGCGCACCGACTGCAACCGCGAGCACCTGCTCGGCGAGGCCGGCTTCGCCGCGGCGCGCCGCCTGGGCCGCGACCTGGCCGGGGAGATCGAGCCCCTGGAGGCCGCCTACCTGGCCGAGTCTGAGCGCCACCTGCGCTTCGAGCGCCAGCGCAACCAGGCCCTGCGGGCCCTGGGCGTCACCCTGGTGGTGCTGCTCGCCCTGGCCACCACGGCCGCCTTCTGGGCCCTGGACGCCTCCCGCCAGGCGCGGGTCGCCCTGCATCGCAGCCTGCTGGACGCGGCCGGCAACGACATGGCCCGGGGCAACTCCCCCCAGGCCCTGATGCGTGCCCTGGCCGCCGCCCCCTTGCTGCCCCAGGAGGCGACCGACACCCTGAGCCGGGCCCTCACCGGCAACCGCCTCATCGCCATGGCCCAGGGCGGGCCCGAGGCGGCCCCGGGGCCGGACCACCCGGTCATCTCCCCCGCCTTCAGCGACGACGGCGAACGCCTGATCACCGCCGACCACGGCAACGGGGTCGATGTGTGGCGGCTGCGCGACGCCCGCCTGGACCTGGAGGCCCACCTGGGCGGGGACGGGCTCGACCTGAGGGTGCTGGCCTTCGCTGGCCGGGGGGACCAGGCCCGCCCCCTGGCCGGCGGGCCGGGCGGGGTCTGGCGCCTGCCCGCCGCCCCTGGGGCCGCCCCGGACTATCCCTGCGGCGTGGATGCCGAGCACGCCACCGCGGTGGACCCCAGTGGGCGCTATGTGGCCATGGCCCACGGCTACCCAAATGAATCCGCGCCCCAACCCGGGTCCCAGGCGGCGGGGCCGCTGCCGACCGGCGCTGCCCCGGGGCCTGGGCCAGGGCGGCACGGGGTCTGCGTCCTGGACCTGGAGCGACCCGGGACCGTCCTGCTCGACCTGCCCCTGCACCAGGCCCCGATCCTGGGCCTGGACTTCGCCCCGGACGGCCGGCGCCTGGTCACCGCCTCCGCCGACGGCACAGCCCGGGTCCTGGACCTGGCCCAGGGCGCCGAGGTGCTGAGCCTGCCCCCGGAGGGCAGGCTGCGCCGGCCCATCCACCGCGCCGTCTTCGACCCCTCCGGGTCGGGGCGCATCGCGCTCGCCGGGGGGGACGGCCAGGTACGGGTCTACGACGGCGAGGGCAAGCCCCTGGCCGCCCTCCAAGACGTCCGCAATGGGCCCACGACCGTGCGCCTGCACGCCAGCGCCGTGCTCGACCTGGCCTTTGCCCGGGACGGGCGCTACCTGGTGGCCGGCGACGACGACGGTCAGGTGGTGCGCTGGGACCCGCTCCACCCGGACACCGCCCAGATCCTCGGCCAGCACGACCTGGCCGTGGACCAGGTGCGCCTGGCCCCGCCCCACGGCGAGCCCGACGCCGAGCCCCTGGTCCTCACCGCCTCCCAGGACGGTACCGCCCGGCTCTGGGGGCTCTACACAGGCCGGGCCATCGCCGCCTTCAGCCAGGACGCGGCGGTCACCGACGCCCGCTTCAGCACCGACGGGTCCCGGGTCCTCACCGCCTCCGACCTGGACGGGTCGGCGCGGGTCTGGAGCGTCCACCGGTTACCGCGCATCGCCCAGACCCTGGCCCTGCCTGACCATGCTGGGCCGGTGGCGGTTGATCCCAGCGACGCCGGGGCCAGCCTCAATTTCGCCGTGGGTGGCTACACCGGCGGCCTGGAGGTCTGGCGCCTGCCGGGCCGCGATCCGGGCGCGGAGCCCCAACGGCTGTGGCTCCTGGAAGGCCACCGGGGCCGGGTGCGGCGCCTCGCCTTCGCCCCCTCAGGGCGCTGGCTGGCCAGCGCCGCGGCGGACGGCACGGCGCGGGTCTGGGACATCCAGACCGGTACCGGCTGCACCATGGACGTCGGGGATGCCAAGGAGGTCGGCCGGGTCCTGTTCGGGCCCGACGAGGACTGGCTCCTGACCGCCTCCGACGACCCCCGCCAGCCGGTGCGCCTCTGGTCCTGGGACGGGACCCATTGCCTCCCCCTGGACGGCGGGCCCGGGTTCGCCCCCGCCAGGGCCCAGACCGGGGCCCGGGTACAGGCGGCCGCGGTGATTCGTGCCCGGGACGGGGCGACCCTGGCCGCCACCGGCGACGACGCCGGGCGGCTGCGGGTCCTGCGCCGCGCCCCGAATGGCACCTGGCAACAGGTGTGCGACCTCGCCGCCCACCGCGGCCCTGTCCTGGACCTGACCCTGGACCCGGACGGTACCCGGCTGGCCAGCGGCGGGGATGACGGCGGCGTCGTCCTGACGCGCATCGGACCCGAGGGCTGTAGCCCCCAGGCGGGGCTCGATGGCCATACCGCCGCGGTGCAGTCGGTGCGCTTCGCCCCAGACGGCTCCAGCCTGGTCAGCGCCAGTCAGGACGGCAGCGCCCGGGTCTGGGGCCCCGACGGGACGCCACTCGCGACCCTGGCCGGGCACCGGGCCCGGGTCGGCCAGGCGGAATACAGCCCCGACGGGCACTGGATCCTCACCGGCTCCCGGGACGGCGACCTGCGCCTGTGGCGGACCCCGGACCGGCCCCAGGGGCGGGTGGAGGCGTCCTTCCTCACCCTCCCCGCCGGGCGGCGCGGGGTCACCGGGGTGGCCTTCAGCCCAGACGGCAACCGGGTCCTGGCCGGCTACTGGCGCAATGCCGCCCAGCTCTGGCGCCTGTGGGACCCGGGCCAGCCCCCCGCCGACCTGGTCGCCACCTGGGGCCCCCAGCGCGCCCGCCTGGCCCTGGTGCAGGAGGCCGAGCGCTATCGCCGGGACAATCGGCTCGACTTGCGGGCCGGGCGCTAGCACGGCCGCGCCAAATTGCCGGCAGCATCGACCTATACCCGGCGTGTTCCGCACGGCACCGATGCCAGGGGCACGGCCCCCTGGGAGCGCCGGCATCTTGCCGGCAACCGGGTCCCCCGGCGTCTCGCCGGGGGTATGACGCTGGCCTCGCCAAGCCGCGGCTCACCCGGCTCGTACAAACCAACCAGGGCGCCGCCGTGGGTTGGCCTGTGGCGCCCCTGCGGGGCCGATGGCGGAAGCCGCAGGCCCGGCGGACATGGCCTGAGACCAACAGCCTGCGCAAGGCTGCGTTGACAATGGCCGCGCCTCGTCCCAACATTCGTATATCTCTTGTGTATGCGCGAAAGGAGCGCCCCATGCGTGACGCCGCCATCAACCTGCGCGCCCTGCCCGAGCAGCGCGACCTGATTGATCATGCCGCCAGCCTGCTAGGCAAGAACCGTTCGGACTTCATGCTCGAAGCCGCCTGCGACCGTGCGCAGGCCGTGGTGCTGGATCAGGTCTTTTTCGGCCTGGACGCGGACAAGTTCAGGCAGTTCACCGCCATGCTCGACGCGCCACCCCGCCCCAACCCAGGCATGGAACGTCTCATGGCCGTGAAGGCACCCTGGAACATGGACGCCCCATGAACTTGCGCCTGGGTGCGCCACAACCACTCGATGCCAGACACCTTCTTGACGGATTCGGAAGCGGCGAAGCCAGCCTCGATGAATGGCTCAAGCGCCGGGCCCTGGCCAACCAGCTCAGCGGTGCCAGCCGTACCTTCGTCGTCGCGGATCAGGATGGCCGAGTCTACGGCTACTACGCCCTGGCGGCCGGGGCCGTCTCCCACCAGATGGCCAGGGGCGGGGTGCGCCGGAACATGCCCGACCCCATCCCGGTGATGGTCCTGGCGCGCCTGGCCGTGGATCGGTCTGTCCAAGGCATCAAACTCGGGGCCGCACTGCTTCAGGATGCCGTCAATCGGGCCCTGATGGTTTCGCAGAACGCCGGCGTCCGCGCCCTGCTGGTTCACGCCCTCCACGACCGCGCCAAGGGGTTCTATCAGCACTACGGTTTCCAGGAATCGCCGCAGCATCCGATGACGCTGATGCTGCGCCTGAGCAGCGTGAAGGCCTGATCGTGGGCCTCCCAGTCCGTCGCCCAGGCCGTGGCGCAGAGCGGCGCCGGATGCGTAACACCACAGATCTGTGTTGCGAGGCTGGTGCGGTGGCGCGAGGGCCTAGGCTGCGGCGCTCGTTGGGGCGGGTCCGGTTTCTCGGTATGATCGAGCGCGGTGCCGACGGGCGAGGCCCCGCCCGCGGCCTGGCTCGTCGCTCTGATCCACTGAGCCCGTCTTGGCGTGCACCTTGGCCAAGCGATTGGCCCCAAGCTTCCGAACCCTGTCACAACCGAACGCGGGCTTCACTCATCATGAACTGGCAGACCCTATCCAGCGCGTCGCCCTATAAGACGGCGGTCGCCATCAAAGAGGAACTGCAAGAGGGCCGCATCACCGAGGCCAGCAATGGCCTTGAGGAGCTGATCGACGCCTTGTCAAAATCCGAACGACGCGCCTTGAAGGGCCAACTGGTCCGCCTCATGCTGCACGTCATCAAATGGCAGACCCAGCCCGAGCGCCGGTCCTTGAGTTGGATCGCCGGCATCGAAGATGCCCGCGACGAAATCGCGGACATCCGTGAAGAGACTCCCAGCCTGAATGACCAAGCGGTAAAGGATCTCTGGGATAAGGCGTTTGCTATCGCCAGGCGCGACGCCGAGGCGGAGATGGGGCGGGGTGCGGACATCGCGGCACTGGCGTGGCCGCAGGTCTTTGACGCGACCTATATAATGGAGCGGCGGTAGCCTTCTCCTGGTTCCCATGCCCCAGCGTGGGACGAAGTCTCGACGCTCCAGCGTCGCGCCGCCATTCGGGTCGCTGGAGCGGCCAAGACTGCATTCTCACGCAGAGCGTTGGAACGAGATGGGACTGCCGAGATAGTCCATTCACCCTGAGATTCCTATCATGCTGCACACCATCGAGGTTGAGATTGACGCTGAAGGCCAAGTGCACCTGCTGGAGCCGCTCGTTCGGCTGCCGCCCGGGCGGGCCTTGCTGACCTTGCTTGAAGGGTCGTTAGACGAGCCGGCCCTGTTGGCGGAGGCGGCGTTGGCGGAAGACTGGCTGAGACCCGAGGAGGATGAGGCATGGGCGCATTTGCAGCCGGGCAAGTCGTAGTCTTGCCTTTTCCATTTTCCGACTTGACCCGAAACAAGTTTCGGCCTGCTCTATTGCTCGCCGCTGTCGGCCGCGGAGACTGGATAGCCTGCCAGATCACGAGTAACGCCTTCGCCGATGCCCGGGCGATCACCTTAGGCGATGTGGATTTCTCAAGCGGCGGTTTGCAGCGTCGGAGCTATGCGAGACCGGGCAAGCTCTTCACCGCCAGTGAGGCGCTGTTTTCCCACGTTGCCGGGGATGTACGGGTGGATGTGCTCGGGAAGGTTCGGGATGCAGTGGTGCGCCTGGTTCGAGGTGACCCGGGGTAAGCGGGTAGGGTGCGGTGAGCGGCAGCGAAACGCACCGTTTGCGGTTCGGGTTGGCGCGGTTCGTTCCTCGCCGCACCCTAAGGAGACGCTGATCTATTGGCCATCCTGACCAAAAGACAGTTCGCGATCCGCAGGCCGGCCTGCGCACCGCGCTATTTTCAATGCCTTGCCGGCGTTAAGAATTGCGGGGCATCCTGCCCCGCGGGAAACGCTGAATTCTTAAGCGCTTCCCTAGCTGGACTTATGGACGGCCCGCGGTCACTGTGGGACCACCGATACGCGCTAAGAGCTCGGCGGGTGTCTCAATCAGCAGCGCACCGTGCAAATAGCTCATGGAGACCGGTTTTTTGGTCTTGAATGATCGCATCCCCATCCGGGTGATGGGAGGAACAAGCGCTTGAACGTCGCGCAGCGTGACCGCATGGTGACCATCTGCCTGCAAGCGGACACTCTCCATGGCACCGACAACAAGGAAGGAGAAGCGAAAACAACCTGCCGCATCGAAAAGGCACGGAAGTGCCTGACCCGCGCCGTGGGCCTTGGCCAGCGCTTCTTTGACGCTGGCAACGTTCCTTTCCGGGATAGGCACATTGCCCTTGCCATCCTTGACGATGTCGTTGATCTGTCGCTGGGCGCGAATGTCATAGTAAGAAAATGGTGCAGGGGGTCGCTGGAGTCGAAGTGCTCCCTCCGGCCCGAGAATGGCGTGCAATTCACCCTGGATGCGTTTCTGTTCAACATCTGACAGGCGGACCAGAGAATTGCGCGCGGCGCTCCAGGCGTGTGCCGGAAGATCTACGATAGCGGGGGCGTCCCACGCAGCCACCCAGTCCCACACTGCTTCCAGGGTGCCATCGTACCCGGTGGTGATCGGCACGTTCCCAAAGCCAATGCACCGGGCCTTCGGTGCTGGGCTCTCTGGGGAGATAAGGATCACCCGATCACCTGGCTTCAGTTCGGCTTCTGCGTCATCAAGGCGAGTGCCACTGCAAGCCCCGCTGAAAAGGGCTTCCCGGATTTCTGCAACAAGCCGCTGCAGTCCTTTCTTGCCATGGATGTAGAGATAGGAAGTCACGTCGCCCCCGTTCTGCTGGTAGGGAAGGTTTTTGTCGGCGGTGATGAAGGCGTCGAATTCCCCGGCCGCCGCGGCGAGTAGCCTGCCGTATTTGTATCCGCGCCAGCCCATGTCGCCCACGGTCTTGACCGAATGCCCGGGCAGATAGGCGCGCAGCCGTCGGGGCAGCGACTCGTCAAGCAGCAAGCGCATCGACGAACAGCCGCTCGCGCGCCGCCTCCAGCACCGCCACGGCTGCCTCGCGACTGACGGTAGGGAAGTCATCCAAGAACTCGCCCAGAGACGATTGTCCTTCCAGGTAATCGAATAGGTTTTGCACCGGTACCCGGGTCCCGGTGAAACACAAGGCGCCGCTCATGACCTCGGGATCGCGGCTGACGGCTGGCAAAGGCATGAAGACCCCCCGGTTGCACTGTCACTCGGTTTCGCGGGGCGGGGTTGAGCAGCCCTCGCCCCTGATCGGTGCCCCGATACTGGCTTGGGCCCCGGAAGCCTAGGCGCCCCGGCAATCGGTTGCAAGCCAGTTGTGGGCCAACGGCGGATGCGACCCTGGCGCACGCAGGGCCGGCTCAGTCCGCACCCGGTGCAGCCGCCTTCGCCAGCGACGCAGGACGCCGCCCGAGCACCCGTCTAATCCACAGGCAGCCGGAATGGGTCTTGCCTGGGGATTTCCGTATACTGATGCGCGATCCGGCTCCAGCCCGTCCGCCGTGCCTCCCGTCGAGCGCCGGGTCATCTGCCCCTGTGGTGCCGGCACCGCCACCCCGCAGTCGAATATTCCCACCCAATGAGTGACTTGCAACGCAAGAACGGCTCGCCCCGAGGTCTCTCCGCAGGTCTCTCGGTGCGTAGACCCTCAGGATGTCCGCAATGACATGGGAGGCCTGGCTCTCCATCGCTGTGGTCGTGCTGGTCGTCGGCCTGCTCGCCGCCACCCGCCTGGCCGCCGACATAGTGCTGGTGGCCGGCGTCACCCTGCTGCTGGCGACCGGGGTGCTGACGGCCCCCGAGGCCCTGGCCGGCCTCGCGAACGAAGGCATGGCGACGGTCGCGGTGCTCTATGTGGTGGCGGCGGCCCTGCGCGAGACCGGGGCCGTCGGCTGGATAGTGCATGGGGTCCTGGGGCACCCGCGCAACCTGTCCGCCGCCCAGATCCGGCTCATGGCGCCGGTCGCGGGGATGAGCGCCTTCCTCAACAACACCCCGGTGGTCGCCATGTTCCTCCCCGCCGTGGTGGATTGGGCCCGCCAGAATCGGCTGCCGGTCTCCAAGCTCCTGATCCCACTGAGCTACGCCGCCATCCTGGGCGGCACCCTGACCCTCATCGGCACCAGCACCAACCTGGTGGTGAGCGGTCTCATGGCGGCCCACCCGAGCCTGCCCAGCCTGGCGATGTTCGACATCACCTGGGTGGGCCTGCCCTCCCTCGTCGTGGGCATGGCCTACCTGATCTTCCTGGGGCGCTGGCTGCTGCCCGACCGCAGGCCGGTGATGAGCGACCTCGATGACCCCCGCCAGTACACGGTGGAGATGATGGTGCAGGCCGGCAGCCCGCTCGCGGGCAAGACGATCGAAGAGGCCGGCCTGCGCCACCTGCCGGGCATGTTTCTGGTGGAGATCGAGCGCGACGGCGAGGTCCTCCCCGCCATAGCCCCGCACCAGCGCCTGCGGGACAATGATCGGCTCCTGTTCGCCGGCATAGTGGACTCGGTGGTGGACCTCCAGCGTATCCGCGGGCTGATCCCCGCAAGCGACCAGGTGTTCAAGCTCGGGGTCCCGCGCCCGGAACGTTGCCTCACGGAGGCCGTAGTCTCGGATAGCTGCCCCCTGGTCGGCACCAGCATCCGCGAGGGCCGATTCCGCGGCGTCTACAACGCCGCCGTGATCGCTGTGGCCCGCAACGGGGAGCGCATCCAGCGCAAGATCGGCGACATAGTGCTGCGCCCCGGCGATACCCTGCTGCTGGAGGCCGATCCCGGGTTCGTCGATCGGCAGCACAACTCCCGCGACTTCTTCCTGGTCAGCCGATTGCCCGACTCCCGGCCCCTGCGCCAGGATCACGCCCTGATCGCCGTGGGCATCCTGGTGGGGATGGTGGTAACGGCCACTTTCGGATGGATGTCCATGCTCCAGTCCGCCATGGTGGCAGCGGGACTGCTGCTGCTCACCCGCTGCATCAGCGGCAGTGCGGCCCGCGCCGCCGTGGACTGGGAGGTCCTCATCGCCATCGCCGCCTCCTTCGGCCTGGGCCTGGCCCTGGAGAAGTCGGGGGCCGCCCTGTTTCTCGCCGGGCGCATGATCCACCTGGCCCAGGGCGATCCCTGGGTCACCCTCGCCGTGGTCTATCTGGTGACCATGCTCTTCACCGAGCTGATCACCAACAACGCCGCCGCGGTGCTGATCTTCCCCATAGCGCTGTCCACCAGCGAGTCCCTCGGGGTGAGCTTCATGCCCTTCGCCATCGGCATCATGATGGCCGCCTCGGCGAGCTTCTCCACACCCATCGGCTACCAGACCAACCTGATGGTCTATGGTCCGGGTGGCTACCGCTTCACCGACTACTTCCGCGTCGGCATCCCCCTGAACCTCCTGCTGGCCCTGGTTACCGTCGGTCTGGCCCCGCTCATTTGGCCGTTCTGAGCCGGGAGATCCGGGCGGGGGGTCGTCCCCACCCGTTCGGTGCCTTTTCCTGGTTGCAAGGAAGCCGGGGCTTCAGGACCCCGCCGGGCCCCGCTTCGGGGCGATCTCCAGGTCCATGGGCGGCTCGCCCCGAGCCCGGCGCTCGGCCATGGCGAGAT
>DYRB01000147.1 GCA_020718945.1 Lamprocystis purpurea
ACCCCACCCCCCAGGCACTCGTCGCCGCGGTAGAGCACCAGGGCCTGGCCCGGGGCCAGGGCCCGCTGGGGTGCCTGGAAGCTGACCCGGCAGCGGCCCTGATCGTACCCCAGGACGGTGCAGGCTTGCAGGGGTTGGCGGTGGCGGGCCCGGGACAGACAGGTCAGGGGCAGGTCCGGCGGGGTCCCGCCGATCCAGTGCACCTGGGCTATGTCGGCGGCAGACGAGAGCAGCATTGGGTGGTCGCCCCCCTGGACCAGGATCAGGGCGTTGCGGGACCTGTCCTTGGCGGCGACGAACCAGGGGGCCTCGCTGCCGCCGCGCAGGCCGCCGACCCCCAAGCCCTGGCGCTGGCCGATGGTGTAGTAGGCAAGCCCCTGATGCTCCCCCAGGGTCAGGCCCTCCGGGGTCTCGATGGGGCCAGGCTCCCGGGGCAGATAGCGGGCCAGGAAGTCGCGGAAGCGCCGCTCGCCGATGAAGCAGATCCCAGTGCTGTCGCGCTTGGCCGCATTGGCCAGCCCCAGGCCGCGGGCCAGCGCGCGCACCTGGGCCTTGCGCAGCCCGCCCAGGGGAAACAGGCTGTGGGCGAGCTGGTACTGGTCGAGGAGATAGAGGAAATAGGTCTGGTCCTTGTCCGGGTCCGCGGACAGGCGCAGGTGCCAGCCGGCGGCGTCCCGGTCCACCCGGGCATAGTGGCCGGTGGCGATGTGGCTGGCCCCGAGCCCCAGGGCGTGGTCCAGGAAGGCGCGGAACTTGATCTCGCGGTTGCACAGCACATCCGGGTTGGGGGTGCGCCCGGCCCGGTACTCGGCGAGGAACTCGGCGAAGACCCGGTCCCAGTATTCGGTGGCGAAGTTGACCGCGTGCAGGCGGATGCCGAGCCGGTCGGCCACCGCCCGGGCGTCGGCCAGGTCGGTGGCGGCGGCGCAGTAGCCCTCGGCGTCGTCCTCCTCCCAGTTCTTCATGAACAGGGCCTCGACCGGCAGGCCCTGATCCAGGAGCAGGGCGGCGGCCACCGAGGAGTCCACACCCCCGGAGAGGCCAACCATGACGGTCTTGGCTGAAGCTATGGCGGTCAACCTGGAGACGGTCATTCGGCCGCAAATGAACGCAAAAGGACGCAAAGGGTTCCGCAGCTTGGGTGCTGCCCGGGCGCTGGTCGCAGGGTTGGCCGGGCGCCGGTCCCTAGTGAACCTGCGCGCAAGTCACGGAAACATCGGACAACCCGAGGCTCGGCCTCTTGGTCGCGAAGCTCCAGAGCCTTGGTAAGTCTCGTCAGCGCAATCCAGGAGCCGCGGCTTGGCGAGGCCAGCGTCATACCCCCGGCGGGACGCCGGGGGACCCAGTTGCCGGCAAGATGCCGGCGCTCCCAGTGGCCCGCGCTCCTGGCCCCTGTGCCCTGTGCGGACCGCGCCGAGCAACGGTTGATGTTGCCGGAACTTGGGTGCGGCCGTACTGATCGCTGACTATTTGCGTCCATTTGCGGCTGAATGGCTTTTCTTTAGGGCCGGGGCCGGCCCAACGGGGCTCAGGGCTTGGGCGCGGGCTGGTCGGGCTGCGGCCGATCACCGCCCTCCCACAGCCGCTCGTCGTTGGGGCGGCTGGCCTTGAATCTTGCCCCCAGGTGCAGCCTGCGGAAGAGCTGGCAGCGGTCCAGGTACTCCCGGGTGCTGACGGGCATGATCACCCGCGCCCGCACTATGTGGGTGACCAGCTCGGTGCCGTCTTGGATCAGGCGGGTGCCGGCCTGGGCCTCGCGGACCTCGGCCCGGGTGGGGGCGGCAGACACGCGCGGCTGTATCTGGGCCAGGTGCTCCACCGCCACCACAAAGGCGGGCCAGACCTCGAAGATGGCCGGGTCGGTGCGTAGGATCTCGCACTTGCGCTTGGCCGCCTCGGTGAACAGGTGGACCTTGGGGGCCAGATCGATGACCTGGGTGCTGTCGACGAAGGTGTCGATGATGGCCGCCCCGATGCGGTCGATGTCGCGCATGGCCTGGGACATCTTGATGTAGCGGCTGGTGTAGAAGGACTCGATGGGCTGGGTGAAGGCCTTAAAGGGCTCCCCCCAGAGCTCGTCGATGCCCTCGTCGCCGCTGCGGTGGCGGACAATCTTGCCCAGCTCCAGGGCCTCGAGCAGGCACTGGCCGCACTCGCGCATCAGGGGGTCGTCCGGGGCTATCTCGACCCCCAGGGACTTCAGCTCCACCACCTTGGTGAAGATGTCTCCGGCCCGATTGAACAGGGCCCCGGCCAGCATGGCCCCGTTGACGCGCTTGCGCTCCGGTTCCATTTCGCGCTCGTAGGCCTGGCGGCACTCTTTCAGGCGTATGCCGGGGATGTTGATGCCGTGCTCGACGTGGTTGAACAGGCGTCGGGTCAGTGCCTTGATGAGCCGGGTACGGGCCACCTCACTGTCCGGCGGGGGGTCGTACCACTTGATCCAGTAGCCGTCGTAGTAGACGCTGGGTCGGCCGTCGATTTCCCTTCGGGTGCCGTTGGCGATGGTGTCGGGCATGGCGGTGTTCTGTCGGCTTGAAGGCGCCTAGTGTACGGAATTCCGGCCCGTCCGGCCTCTTGTCGATGGCGAGCGGGTCATCCGCCGCCCCGGGCCGGGCCGCGCAGCAGGCGTCGGCCGTCCAGGACATAGACCAGGGCGAGGAACAGGGCGAGCAACAGGGCCCCGGAGGGGGCCGCCGGCCAGGCCAGGTCCGTGACCAGGAGCCGGCTCGCCCCATACAGGCCGAGCCCCAGGGCTATGTAGCCCAGCACCCGCCAGACCTCGTAGGGGACCGGGTAGAAGCGGCGCCCCAGCATGTAGGAGAGGGCGACCATGGTGGAATAGCAGGCCAGGTGGGCCCAGGCGGCACCGGCATAGCCGTAGATCGGTACCCACCAGAGCAACAGGGCGACGGTCACCACGGACCCCGCCAGGGTCACCCAGGCCCCCATCAGGGTCCGGTCGGTGAGCTTGTACCAGATGGACAGGTTGATGTAGACGCCGAGCAGCAGGTTGGCCAGGAGCAGTATGGGGACCACGATCAGCCCCTCCCGGTAGGCCGCCCCGACGAAGTACTGGAACAGGTCCAGGAACAGGGTGACCAGCAGGAAGATGAAGACGCAGAAGATGACGAACCAGTTGAGCACCACCGCATAGGTGCGCCCGGCGTCGGCCGCCTTGGCGTAGGCAAAAAAGAAGGGCTCCCCGGCATAGCGGAAGGCCTGGATGAACAGGGTCATGAGCACTGAGAGCTTGTAGCTGGCGCTGTAGATACCGAGCTGGGCCATGTTGGTCGCGTCGTCGTAGGGCAGCAGGTACTTCAGCGCCGCCCGGTCGAGCATCTCATTGACGATACCGGCCAGGCCGATGATGACCATGGGGAGCGAGTAGCGCAGCAGGCTGCGGAACAGGGCGGAGTCGAAGCCGCCCCGGGCCTCGCCCAGCCCCCCGCCCAGCCCCCCGCGCAACTCCGGGCTCAGCAGCAGGAGCTTGACCCCGCTGGCCGCCAGGTTGGCGAGGAAGACATAGCCGACCCCCACCGCCGGGTCCCAGAGCCGGCCGAGCAGGGAGCTGGGGTCGGCCGCATGGGCCTGGCGGCAGACCACGACAAAGAACAGGCACAGCCCCACGTTGAAGCCGATCTCGATCAGCTTGATGGCCGCGAAGCGCAGGGCCCGGTTCTCCGCCCTCAGCCGGGCGAAGGCGATGGCCCCCACGGAGTCAAGGGCCAGGATGGCCGCCATCCACCAGACATACTCCGGGTGCTCGGCGTGGCGCAGCGCTTCGGCGATGGGCTGGCGGAACAGCACCAGGGCCAGGAAGAAGGCCAGGTTGCCCAGCACCAGGACCCGCAGCGTGGTCGCGTAGACCAGTCCCGGGTCCCACTCGCCCCCGGAGCGGAAGCGGAAATAGCCGGTCTCCAGCCCAAAGGTCAGCAGCACCGCCAGGAAGCCCATGTAGGCGTAAAGCTCCGCCACCACGCCGAACTCCGCCGGGGCGAAGGTGTAGGTGAGCAGCGGGACCAGCAGGTAGTTGAGGAAGCGCCCGACGACGCTGCTCAGGCCGTAGACGGCGGTCTGGGAGGCGAGGCGCCTCAAGGGGTTGGAGTGGGGGCTCAACTGGGGCTCAAGGACTTCGACTAGGGCAGGGTGGTGATTGTAACCCGCCGCGGGTCCGGGCTGGGCCGGCGACTGGACCGCATCCGGTGCGGGCGGGTAACCTTGGTCCTGTCCCCAGGTCTGGGCCCCCACGGGTCCCCGGTCCAGGTCCCCTCGCCAGGAGTCCCCCAGCATGGTCAGAAGCCCCCATTCCCTTGCCCGCCCCATGGCCCAGGCCACCGCACCCGGGGTGCGGCCATGAGCGGCCCCTGGCGGCGCCTGGCCCTCGGGGCCGAGGCCCTGTGGGCCCGGCTGCGGGTAAGGGGGGCAGAGCGGCGGCTCCACACCACCGCCGTCAACCGGGCGGTGGAGCGGGTGGTGGATCAGGCCGATCCCCGGCTGCGCGGCCTGATGGGTTATCGCAAGGCCCTGTTTCCCGTGGTGGAGGTGGCCCTGGCCCAGGCCGAGGCCCTGGCCGCCCAGATCCCGGGTCCAGTGCGCATCGACCGCGGTACCTGGTCCAGTGACCCCCTGGTCAATGCCCTGTTTGGCGACCTGGATGCCCTGCGCCGGGTCTTGAGTGGCCCGGCGGTGCGCGCCTGGGTCAAGGGGCACCCGGAGGAGACCGGTGACTGCTGCGGCATCCTGCTCGCCTGGCCCCAGGCCCGCACCCAGTTCGGCGTCGAACTGCACGGCGATACCCTGCGCAGCGACGTGCAGCAGACCGCCCTGGCCTTTGTCAACCCGGAGGTGGCCGTGCCGGCGGCGGACCCGGCCTCGGTCCGGCGCCAGGCGGTGCAGGGGGTCTTGGACGTGTTCGCCGGGGAGGCGATCCGCGACCTCACCGAGCATCAGACGCGCATCGCCGAGATCGAGGAGCGCCTGCGCATCCTGCGCCTCAAGCGCAAGGTCCTGTCCCCGGCCGGGCGGGGCATGGACTTCCTGCGCGACGGCAGTGCCGCCCACCTGGCCGAGGATGATGCCCTGGGCCAGCGCATTGAAGAGTTGGAACAGCAACTTGCGGTGGTCAGCGAGGGCCTCAAGACCCTCGACGACCACCTGGACCGCCTGGTGGAGGGGCTGCGCAACCAACAGGGCCGGCTGTCCATCCGCCGGGAAAGGATCACCCTGGACCGGATGAATATAGTCCGGGCGACCCCAGATGGGGCTGCTGGGGGCGGCGACGCTGGCGTTCAGGAGATCGAACTGGCGGTCGGCTATCGCGGCGAGACCCGCGGACGGGTGCTGCTCCTGGTCCAGTTCCCCCGCTCAGAGCTCATCACCCTCGAGGAACGCCTGGCCGAGGCCGATCAATTCCTGGCCAACGGCTAGCCGTCATCGGGGGCGGATGGCGCGCCGACGGCGGTTCGGGTTAAGGTGTCGCCCCGCCCCTGGCCCGGGCCCGGGCCCGGCCCCAGGTTCGGGGACGGCCCCGTCGCTTGCCGTATCCACCCCAAGGACCGCCCATGAAGATCGCCATCCTGTCGCGCGACCCCAAGCTCTATTCCACCCACCGCCTGGTGGAGGCGGCCCGCAGCCGCGGCCACGAGGTGCGGGTGATCGATGTGTTGCGCTGCTACATGAACGTCACGGCCCACCAGCCCACCATCCACTACAAGGGCGAGGAACTGACCGAGTTCGACGCCGTGATACCGCGCATCGGGGCCTCGGTGACCTTCTACGGCACGGCGGTGCTGCGCCAGTTCGAGATGATGGGGGTCTACCCGCTCAACGAATCCGTGGCCATAGCCCGGGCCCGGGACAAGCTCAGGTCCCTGCAACTGTTGTCGCGCAAGGGCATAGGGTTGCCCGTCACCGGCTTTGCCCATGCCCCGGACGATGTGCAGGACCTGATCAAGATGGTCGGCGGGGCCCCGCTGGTCATCAAGCTTCTCGAGGGGACCCAGGGCATCGGCGTGGTCCTGGCCGAGACCCAGCAGGCGGCCGAGAGCGTGGTGGAGGCATTCATGGGCCTGAAGGTCAACATCCTGGTCCAGGAGTACATCAAGGAGGCCGGGGGGGCCGACATCCGCTGCTTCGTCGTCGGCGACAAGGTGGTCGCCAGCATGAAGCGCCAGGCCAAGCCCGGGGAGTTCCGCTCCAACCTGCACCGCGGCGGGACCGCCTCGCTCATCCGCATTACCCCGGAGGAACGCTCCATCGCCGTGCGCGCCGCCCGCATCACCGGGCTCAACGTGGCCGGGGTGGACCTGCTGCGCTCCAGTCATGGGGCCGTGGTCATGGAGGTCAACTCATCCCCTGGGCTGGAGGGGATCGAAGGGGCTACGGAGAAGGACATCGCCGGGATGATGATCGAGTTCATCGAGCGGAACGCCGAGAACGGTCGGACCCGCACCCGGGGTAAGGGCTGACCCTGGAAAGGGCAATTCGGCCGCAAATTACGCAAATATACGCAAATGGATCAGTCAGTTAGGCAGACTCCGCAGGTCACCCGCGGGGTGAACCGGAGATCGATACCAAGTCCTTGTTTATTTGCGTCTATTTGCGTTCATTTGCGGCTCAACTGCTTTTCTTGGGCTGACTCGCCTGGGCCCGGTTGCCCGCCCCGGCATTGGGGCGCATCATGCCCCGCCCCGGCCCCCCACCCTGTACCAGGAACCCCGCCATGCAGCAACTCACCCCCGAAGGCCAGCAGGTGCTCTCCGGCATTGCCCAGCGCTACGGCTTTAGCACCGATGCGGTTGTGAACATGCTCCAGGCCGTGATCAACGGCAACGGCTCCATGGCCCAGTTCAGCCACCCGGAATTCGGCGGCTCGGGGCAGTGGATGTCGGGGGGCATGACCATGATCGGGGACATGTTCAATAACGGCCTGAAGAACAGTGTGGCCAACCTGGCCCAGGAACTGGCCAACCTGGTCGCCAACCAGCCCGGATTGCTCCAGACCGGGAGCTTCCAATCCCAGTCCCAGGGCAGCCAGTACCCAGGGGGCCAGGCCCAGTACCAGGGCGGGCAGGGGCAGTACCAGGGCGGG
>DYRB01000148.1 GCA_020718945.1 Lamprocystis purpurea
AGGACTTGGTGTCGGACTCCGGTTCACCCTGCGGGTGACCTGCGGACTCTGCCTAACTGATTGACCCATTGGCGTTTATTTGCGTAATTTGCGGCCGAATTGCTTTTTTTAGGGTGATATGTTCCGCCGACATACCCGTTCAGTCTGGATACGGAACGCCGCATCCCGCCTCCCTGCCAGTCCCCTATCCAGGCCCCCTGCGACCCACCCCAGATGACCGACCTCAGCCATATTCGCAACTTCTCGATCATCGCCCATATCGATCACGGCAAGTCCACCATCGCCGACCGCTTCATCCAGACCTGCGGCGGCCTGGATGTGCGGGAGATGTCGGCCCAGGTCTTGGACTCCATGGACCTGGAACGGGAGCGGGGCATCACCATCAAGGCCCAGAGCGTGACCCTGGACTACAAGGCCAGGAACGGCGAGGTCTACCACCTCAACTTCATCGACACCCCGGGGCATGTGGACTTCTCCTACGAGGTGTCGCGATCACTGGCCGCCTGCGAGGGGGCCCTGCTGGTGGTGGACGCCGCCCAGGGGGTCGAGGCCCAGAGCGTGGCCAACTGCTACACGGCCATCGAGCAGGGGCTCGAGGTCCTGCCGGTGCTGAACAAGATCGACCTGCCCTCCGCCGACCCGGACAAGGTGATCACCGAGATCGAGGAGATCATCGGCATAGACGCCAGCCACGCCCTGCGGGTGAGCGCCAAGACCGGCGAGGGCATCCCCGATCTGCTCGAGGCCCTGGTGACCTATATCCCGGCCCCGGTGGGGGACGCGGAGGCGCCCTTGCAGGCCCTGATCATCGACTCCTGGTTCGACTCTTACGTGGGCGTGGTCTCGCTCATCCGGGTCATGCAGGGGGAGATCAAGAAGCGCGACAAGATCCTCATGATGTCCACCGGGCGCACCCACCAGGCGGACAACGTGGGGGTCTTCACCCCCAAGAAGACCGAGCGGCAGCGGCTGGGGCCCGGCGAGGTGGGCTACCTCATCGCCGGCATCAAGGAGATCGACGGGGCCCCGGTGGGCGACACCATCACCGGTGCCGACCGCCCGGCGGAGGACCACCTGCCGGGCTTCCGCGCGGTCCAGCCGCGGGTCTTCGCCGGGCTCTACCCGGTGGACACGGACGCCTACGAGGAACTGCGCGACGCCTTGGCCAAGCTGCGCCTGAACGATGCCTCCCTGTTCTACGAGCCGGAGACCTCCCAGGCCCTGGGCTTCGGCTTCCGTTGCGGCTTCCTCGGCATGCTGCACATGGAGATAGTGCAGGAGCGCCTGGAGCGAGAGTACGACCTCAATCTGATCACCACCGCCCCCACGGTCATCTACGAGGTGCTGCGCAACGACGGTACCATTGTCATGGTGGACAACCCGGCCAATCTGCCGGAGACCACCAAGATCAGCGAGATCCGCGAGCCCATTATCGAGGCCCACATCCTGGTCCCCCAGGAGCACCTGGGCGGGGTCATCAACCTGTGCATCGAGAAGCGCGGGGTGCAGATCAAGCTGCACTATGTGGGCGGCCAGGTGCAGGCGAGCTATGAGTTGCCGCTGGCCGAGGTGGTGCTCGACTTCTTTGATCGGCTCAAGTCCGCCACCCGCGGCTACGCCTCCTTCGAGTACGAGTTCAAGCGCTTCCAGGCCGCCGCCCTGGTCAAGTTCGACCTGCTCATCAACGGCGAGCCGGTGGATGCCCTGTCGGTGATAGTCCACCGCGACCACGCCCAGACCCGCGGCCGGGATCTGACCGAGCGGATGAAGGACCTGATCCCCCGGCAGATGTTCGAGGTCGCCATCCAGGCCGCCATCGGCAGCAAGGTGATAGCCCGCAGCACCGTCAAGGCCCTGCGCAAGAACGTCACGGCCAAGTGCTACGGCGGCGACGCCACGCGCAAGAAGAAACTCCTGGAGAAGCAAAAGGCCGGCAAGCGACGCATGAAGATGGTCGGCCGGGTCGAGATCCCCCAGGAGGCCTTCCTTGCCGTGCTTCAGGTCAGCAAGGATAATTGAGCCCTGCACTGGCTCGCCCAGCCCGCCACCCCCATCCTTTGCCCCCATACTTTGCCCCCAGGCCCGTGCCCGCCCAAACCCAGGCGCGCAGGCCGGGGCAACTAACGACGAGCAGACGAGCCAGCCCATGAGCTTCAACTTTCCCGCCCTTCTCGTGCTTGCGACCCTGGTGACAGGGGGCATCTGGCTCCTGGATGCGGCCCTGTTGGCACCGCGCCGGCGGCGCCTGGCGGAGGCGACCGCCGGGGGGGCCATGGGCGTGGCCGGTCCGGTTCGCGAGCCGGTGCTGGTGGAGTACGCCAAGTCCTTCTTCCCGGTGATCCTGGCGGTGCTGCTGCTGCGCTCCTTTTTGGTGGAGCCCTTCCGCATCCCCTCGGGCTCCATGATGCCGACCCTGTTGGTGGGCGATTTCATCCTGGTCAACAAGTTCGCCTACGGGCTACGGTTGCCGGTGCTGGACACCAAGTTCCTGGCCATCGGCGAGCCCCAGCGTGGCGATGTGGTGGTGTTCCGTTTCCCCAACGACCCTTCCACGGATTACATCAAGCGTTTCGTGGGCATCCCCGGTGATCAGATCGAGTACCGCAACAAGACCCTGTATGTGAACGGTCAGCCGGCGCCCCAGACCCCCCTTGGGCGTTATGTGGGGGTCGGTTCCGGGGTCGGTCAGACCGGCTACCTGCACAACCGTGAAGACCTGACCGGGCGCGAGCACGACATCCTGATCAATCCCATGGCCCCGGACCTGCCCATGGGCTGTCGGGTGCTGGCCAACGGGCCCATCAGGGTCCCGCCGGGGCAGTACTTCGCCATGGGCGACAACCGAGATAACAGCAACGACAGCCGTTGCTGGGGCCTGGTCCCCGACCACAATCTGGTGGGCAAGGCCTTCGCCATTTGGATGCATTGGGACGGTCAGCGCGACGGGCTTCCGGTGGAGTGGTCGCGACTGGGCAACCGTGTCAACTAGGCCGGTCAATCAGGCGGGCCAATTAGCCGGGTCAACTGAGAGCAGAGGTCATAGCATGAGCGCATTGCGTCGGCGGCAGAAGGGGATGGGTGTCAGCGGGATGCTGGTCTGGCTGGTCATCGTCGGTCTGGTTGTGACCTTGGCCTTCAAGCTGGTGCCGTCCTACGCCCAGTTCATGACGGTCAAGTCAGTCATGAACGCGGCGTCCAACGATGCGAGCTTACAGGGCAAGAGCCGCCCGGACATCATGCGCAGCGTCGATCAACGCCTCACCATCAACGACATCCGCGGCCTGCCCAGTGGGACCTTCACCATCGAACAGCAGGGTCAGGATCGACTATTGGTCGCGGACTATGAGGTGCGCGTGCCCCTGTTCTTCAATGTCGACGCCGTCATGGCCTTCGAGCATCGGGCGAGCCTGCCGCGTTAGTGACCCCTGACCTGCAACGCCTCGCCCGGGCCCTGGGCCGGCCCGGCCTGAGCGACGATCTTCTCGGTCAGGCCCTGACCCACCGCAGCGTCGGGTCGGGCAATAACGAGCGTCTGGAGTTTCTCGGCGACGCCGTGCTCGGCCTGATCGTCGCCCAGGCCCTGTGGGAGCGCTTCCCGCAAGCCGACGAGCACATCCTCACCCGCATGCGGGCCGCCCTGGTGAGAGAGGAGACCCTGGCCCGCCTGGCCCGGGGCCTGGCCCTGGGCGAGTACCTGCGCCTCGGGGCGGGGGAGTCGCGCACCGGGGGCCATGCCCGGGACTCGATCCTGGCGGATACCCTGGAGGCGCTGCTGGCCGCCGTCTACCTGGACCAGGGCCTGGAGGCGGCCCGCGCGGTGGTCTTGTCGGTATTCCGCGGGCCACTGGCGGAACTGAGCCCGGAACTGGTGACCAAGGACCCCAAGACCCGGCTCCAGGAGATGCTCCAGTCCCGCCACCGCCCCCTGCCGGAGTACCAGGTCACCGATGTGGGTGGCACCCAACACTCCCAACTCTTTCGAGTGCGCTGCACCCTTCCCGACGACGGCACAGTCGCCGACGGCCAGGGCACCAGCCGGCGGCGGGCGGAACAGCACGCCGCCGAAACCCTCCTGCAAGCCCTGGAGGGCAAACCGCATGACTAATCGCTCCGGGACCGTGGCCATCATGGGCCGGCCGAACGTGGGCAAGTCCACCCTGCTCAACCGCATCCTGGGCCAGAAGCTGGTCATCACCTGCCACAAGGCGCAGACCACCCGCCATGCAGTGCTCGGCATCAAGACTAGGCCCGAGGGTCAGATGGTGTTCGTCGATACCCCGGGCATCCATAAGCGCGGCGACAGCGCCCTCAACCGCTACCTCAACCGCGCCGCCCGCAACGCCGTGGTGGACGTGGACCTGGCCCTGTTCGTGGTCGAGGCCCTGCACTGGACCGAGGAGGATGACCAGGCCCTGGCCACCCTGGCCGAGGCCGGGGTCCCGGTCATCGCGGTGGTCAACAAGGTTGATACGGTCAAGGACAAGACCCGACTGCTGCCCTTCCTCCAGGCCCTGGGGGCCCGCCATGGGTTCCTGGACATCATCCCGGTCTCCGCCACCTCGGGGACCCAGATCGAGGCCCTGGAACTGGCGGTCCTGGCCGTCCTGCCGGAGGTCGAGAACGCCTATCCTGCTGACCAGATCACCGACAGGTCCGAGCGCTTCTTCGCCGCCGAGATGCTGCGCGAACAGCTCATGCAGCGCTACGGGGAGGAACTGCCCTACCGCACCACGGTGCAGATCGAGCGCTTCGAGGACGATGGGGCCCGCTACCGCATCCACGCCCTGATCTGGGTAGAGCGCCAGGGCCAGAAGGCGATCATCATCGGTGCCCGGGGCGAGGCGCTGAAGGCCGCCGCCACCCAGGCCCGGCTGGAGATGCAGAAGCTGTTCGACCGCCCGGTGCACCTGGAGGTCTGGGTCAAGGTCAAGAAGAGCTGGTCCAGCGACGAGGCGGCCCTGTCCCAACTGGGGTATGGCGACCAGTGAGTCGCGGCGCGACTGATGCTGGCTGATGCCCAAGGCGGTCCCTGGCCATGCACAGCCGCGACCGGCTCGAACAGGCCTTCGTCCTGCACCGGCGGGACTACTCCAACACCAGCCTGCTGATCGAGGTCTTTTCCGCCACCCAGGGGCGTTTCCCGGCCATCGCCAAGGGGGCCAAGCGCGGCCGTGCCCCCACCGCGGTGCTGCTCCAGCCCTTCACCCCCCTGTGGTTGAGCTGGTCCGGGCGCGGCGAGGTGCGTACCCTGGCCCGGGCGGAGGCCGCCGGCGGGGCCCTGACCCTGCCCGGCAAGGCCCTGTTCTGCGGTTTCTATCTGAATGAATTGCTGATGCGCCTGCTGGGGCGCCACGACCCCCAGGAGGACCTGTTCGCCTTCTACCATGCCGCCCTGACCCGGCTGGCCCTGGGCGACGACCTGGACGGGCCATTGCGCCAGTTTGAGCTGCGCCTGTTGCAGGACACGGGCTATGCCCTGGACCTGGAACAGGAGTGGGATACCGGTGAACCGGTAGTCGCCGGTCGGAGCTATGTCCATGAGCCGGAACGCGGCATGCGGGCGGCGAGCGGGGTGGACGAGGGCCTCACCGTGGCCGGGGCGACCCTGCTCGCCCTGGCCGCTGGCGAGCCCTTGGCCGGGACCGCCGCCCGGGAGGCGCGGGGCCTGATGCGCGCCGCCCTGGCGCCCTATCTGGGTCCCAGGCCGCTGAAGAGCCGGGAGCTGTTTCAGCAATCGGGTGGGGCATCGACGGCGCCGCCCTTGCACGAAGGTGATTAGCGCCATACCTCAGCCGCACCCGATGCCGCCCGTGGGAGCGGCGCCCTCGCCGCGACGCAGGGGGCGACAACACCTCAAATGAGCGCAAATCAGCAGAACCGTCGTCCCGGCAGGATGCCGGGACCCAGGCCAAGGACGGTATGCCGCGGGTTAGCTGAGGTTCAGCGCTAATCACCTTTATTCATTCGCGTTCATTTGCGGACAGAGTTCGCATCAGCCAGGCACGTACACCCGGAGTCAGCCATGTCCAACGAACCGCTGCGCGAGCCCCTGCTCGGGGTCAACATCGACCATGTGGCGACCATCCGCCAGGCCCGCGGCACCCGTTACCCGGAGCCCATCCAGGCCGCCCTGGTGGCCGAACAGGCCGGTGCCGACGGCATCACCCTGCACCTGCGCGAGGACCGCCGACACATCCAAGAGCGCGATGTGGAGTTGTTTCGCGATTGCCTCCAGACCCGCATGAACCTGGAACTGGCGGCGACCCCAGACATGGTCGCCATTGCCTGCCGGGTCCGCCCGGCGGACTGCTGCCTGGTCCCGGAGCGGCGCGAGGAACTGAC
Source organism: Lamprocystis purpurea (assembly GCA_020718945.1). Taxonomy (GTDB): domain Bacteria; phylum Pseudomonadota; class Gammaproteobacteria; order Chromatiales; family Chromatiaceae; genus DYRB01. The sequence goes on from DYRB01000148.1 coordinate 6,343, forward strand.
CACCGAGGGCGGGCTGGACGTGGCCGGCCACCGTGCCCAGTTGACCGAGGTTTGCGCCGCCCTGGCCGAGGCCGGGGTACGGGTGTCCCTGTTCATCGACGCCGACCCGCTCCAGATCGAGGCCGCTCGGGCCGTCGGGGCCCCGGTGATCGAGATCCACACCGGCCACTACGCCGATGCCACAAACCCGGCCGAGCGCGACCGGGAACTGGACCGCATCCGTCAGGCCACGGCGCTCGGGCTGCAACTGGGGCTCCAGGTCAACGCCGGGCACGGGCTCGACTACCACAACGTCAAGGCCATCGCCGCCATCCCCGGGGTGCGGGAACTCAACATAGGCCACGCCATAGTCGCCCGGGCCATCTTCTCCGGCCTGGACCTGGCGGTGCGGGACATGAAACGGATCATGATCGCCGCCGCCGAGATGGGGCGGGGACCAGCGCGCTGAGAGGTCAAGATCAGCAATTTTTCCGATCTAGGGCAGTTCCGGGGGACAGTTTACCTAATTCCGCAATTCGTGAGGATGAGCTGTTCAGGTCTTGAGTAAAGCCTCTGGTATGGAATCCCGAGGCAAAAGGCGAGGGTTGACCCCGTTCCTCCAGGTATCAAATCAGCTCGACCGGATATTGGGCGATCATCGGATCGTCGGTCATCAACCGCATCGGCTCGGTCTTGGCCTGTGCAATCAGCATGCGGTCGAAGGGGTCCCGGTGATGATTGTCCAGGTGCCGCACCGCCGCCGCGTGCA
>DYRB01000149.1 GCA_020718945.1 Lamprocystis purpurea
ACAGGGTCCAGTCGCCGTCCTCGGCCACGCGCTTCATGAACAGGTCCGGCACCCAATTGGCGGTATTCATGTCATGGGTGCGGCGGCGGTCGTCGCCGGTATTCTTGCGCAGTTCCAGGAATTCCTCGATGTCGGTGTGCCAGGTCTCCAGATAGGCGCAGACCGCTCCTTTTCTTTTGCCTCCTTGGTTGACCGCTACCGCCGTGTCATTGGCCACCTTGAGGAAGGGCACCACCCCTTGGCTGCGCCCATTGGTCCCCTTGATGTGGGCCCCCATGCCGCGCACCCGGGTCCAGTCGTTGCCCAGACCGCCGGCGAACTTGGAGAGCAGGGCATTGTCCTTGATGGCCCCGTAGATACCTTCGAGGTCGTCCGGGACCGTGGTCAGGTAGCAGGAGCTGAGCTGGGGCCGCAGGGTCCCGGAATTGAACAGGGTCGGGGTGGAGGACATGAAGCGGAAGCTGGACAGGAGTTCGTAGAACTCGATGGCCCGCTCCTCCCGGTCGATCTCGTTAATGGCCAGGCCCATGGCCACGCGCATGAAGAAGGCCTGGGGCAACTCAAAGCGGATGCCCCCGGCGGTATGGATGAAGTAGCGGTCGTAGAGGGTCTGGAGCCCCAGGTAGGTGAACTGGAGGTCGCGCTCGGGCTTGAGGGCCGCGCCCAGACGGGCCAGGTCGAACTGGCCCAGGCGCCGGTCCAGGTGCTCCAGGTCCCCGGCGCGGCGGACATAGGCGCTGAAGTAGTCGCTGTAGCGCTCGGCCAGGTCAGCCTGGGTCTCGACGCCCGCGGCCATGTCCAGAAAGCCCAGGGCCTCCCGGCGCAGCAGGTCGAGCAGCAGGCGGGCGGCGACCTGGCTATAGCCCGGGTCCTTCTCGATCATGGCCCGGGCGGACATGACCAGGGCCTGGCCCACGTCGGCCTCGCGCACCCCGTCGAAGAGGTTGCGGCAGGTGTCGTTGAGGATGGCCTCGGCATCCACCGCCTCGTGATCGCGGCAGGCCTCGTCCACCAGGCGGCGCATGCGCGCCACGTCCAGGGGACGGGTGCTGCCGTCGGGCAGGGTGACGCTCAGTTGATGCTCGGCTGGCACCGGGGTGGCAGCGGCGGCCTTCTGGGCGCGCTCCCGGGCCCGCTCGTCGCGGTAGATGACGTAGTCGCGGGCGACCTTGTGCTCGCCGGCCCGCATCAGGGCCAGTTCGACCTGGTCCTGGATGTCCTCGATGTGCACTGTGCCGCCGCCGGGGTTGCGCCGGGTGAGGGCCCCGACCACCTGCTCGGTCAGCTCGCGGACCCGGTCGTGGACCCGGGTGGAGGCCGCGGCGCTGCCCCCCTCCACCGCCAGGAAGGCCTTGGTCAGGGCCACCATGATCTTGTTGGGGTCGAAGTGGGTGACCTTGCCGTTGCGGCGGATGACCTGGATCTTGCCCGGGGCATGGGCCTCGATCTCCAGGGTGGAGACCGGGGCAACGGAGGCGATGGGCCCCTCGGCGATGGACTGGTGTGGGGTGGCGGCGGACGGCGCTTCGCTGGACATGGCTCTTCCCGTGGCGGCTTGTGTTTATTGGGGGTCGGCGAGGTCTGCCCACAGGGGTGCGGGCGCTGCCAGGGCCACAATATATAAGGCCGCGGAAGGCTGTCAACCACAAGATATTGTGAAACCCGGGTGACAACCCGGGACCAAGCTGTGGGTGCCCTGTGGATAAACAGGGTCGGCCGGGCGCCCCCAAACCCCGTCCATACAGGCCGGGCCTGGCCCCGCGGCCATCCCTGGGCTGTGGATATCCGGAGGTTGAAGCCTTGGGGCAGACACCAAGAAAAACCCCCGGACCGAGCCGTCACCTGGGGGTGAAGGTCGGGCCGGGGGGCGGTGGTTCGGGCTGGTGCATCCGCGCGCAGGTCACGGAAACACCGATCAACCCGAGACTGGGCCTTCTGGTTGCGAAGCTCCGGCGACTTGCCAAGTCGCATCAGCCGAATCCAGGAACCGCGGTTTAGCGAGGCCATCGCCATACCCCCGGCGGGACGCCGGGGGACCCGGTTGCCGGCAAGATGCCGGCGCTCCCAGTGGCCGGTGGCTACTTGACCTGAACGAGGAAGTACTTGGGCTCCGCGTCACGCTCCGTGAGCACGGTGCCGGCGTAGGTGCGGGTCTCGTCGGCGCGCAGTTCGGGGAGGGTCGCCGGGCTGGCGGAGCGATCCTTGTCGAGCTTGACCGCACCGACCTGGAGCCCCATGCGATCAAACAGGATGATCCGTGCGTCCGGCAGGATGGGCGAGCTGGTCTTGTTCTCCAGCACGGCGTGGTACTCGATCACCTTGTCCTTACCGACGCCCGCCTGGGAGAAGGTCAGCTTGCGCAAGTACTTGTTGTTGAGGTCGAAGAGGGTGTCGAAGGTGAGCTCGGCCACGCCGGGGATGCGCCTGGTCATCATGGCGCTGATCTCGCCGTCCTGCTGGCGCAGCAACTCGCGGGCCTTCTCCAGCTCCTTCTGGGCATGACTCAAGTCGGTGGACAGGGACAGGGCCTCGCCGTCGAGGGTGTCGACCTTGGTCCAGTAGTAAATGGCGGCCATGGTCGTACCCATCACCACCACCAGGAGGGCAGTGATCATCAGGCGGAGTTGGGCGATCTTCTTGGTACGGCTCTGGCTGCGCGACCCGCCCCCTTCCAGGCCACGGCCGGAGCGGTGGCGACGCAACCCGCCGGAAGGCAGCCCACCTATCGGCCGCGCCCACCCCGAGGAGCTACCCGGCGTGCTTGCGGACCTCACCTCACGATCGCTGCCACCCGCGCCGGCCCCAGGGTCGGCATCAAGGTCGGTGGAATCGGGGCTGTGGGGCATGGGATGGGGTGGTCCAAGATGGGGCACTGCGGGGCGTAGATTCTATACCGGGGCGGGTTGTCTTTTCTACGAACCGGGGCACAATGGGCGCCAGCGCAACCCCAGCAACCCGGACTGACACCCCATGAACCCGGAAAAGGTCGTCTTCGGCTTCTTCATCGTCCTGGCCCTGACCCTGAACTTCGGGTTCTTTGTCGGGGAACTGGACAACCCGGACCACCACAACGGGTGGGAGTTGTTCGCCGTGGTGGTGGTGAACCTGATCGCCACGGTGCTCAAGTTCGGCGACCGCACCCAGATCGGCGCCGTGCTGCTGTCCACCAGCCTGGTGGCCATGCTGCAACTGATCGCTGCCGTGCTGGTGTGGGTGTTTGCGGTCCATGTCACCGGGGGCGGTCTGACCCCCAGGACCACCGCCAGCATCGTCTCCCTGACCGGCGGGGCCATGATCGCCAACGTGATCTCGGTGGTGCTGCTGGTGGTCGAGACCTTCATGCTGCGCCGCTGAGACCCGACCGCCGGCCGCGCCCCGGATGGACACCATCGTCTTCCTCATCCTGCGGCGCATGCGCGCGCCGCTCCTGGTCCTGATCGTCACCTACGCCCTGACGGTGACCGGCCTGGCCCTGATCCCGGGGGTGGACGCGGCGGGCCAGCCGACCCCGCCGCTCAGCCTGTTCCACGCCTTCTATGTGCTGAGCTATACGGCGACGACCATCGGCTTCGGGGAGATCCCCTACCCCTTCTCCGACGCCCAGCGGCTGTGGATGACCCTGACCATCTACGCCTCGGTGATCGCCTGGCTCTACTCCATCGGCACCCTCATCGCCCTACTCGGCGACCGCGCCTTCCAGCGGGCCATCGTGGAACGGCGCTTCGCCCGGCGGGTCACTCGAATCGCCAGCCCCTTCCATCTGGTGTGCGGCTACGGCGAGACCGGCCAGGCCCTGGTCCAGGCCCTGACCGACCGCCACCAGCGGGTGGTGGTCATCGAATGGCAGGAGGACCGCATCAACCTGCTCCAGATCGAGTCCCACCGCGAGTACGTCCCCGCCCTGCTGGCCGACGCCCGCAGCCCCAGCGACCTGGAGGCGGCCGGGTTGCGCAGCCGCTGGTGCGCCGGCGTGGTGGCCCTGACCGACGACAACCGGACCAACCTCAAGATCGCCATAGCCGCGAAGCTGCTGCGGCCCGAAATCAAGGTCTTCTGCCGGGCCGACTCCCACGATACCGAGGCCAACATGGCCTCCTTCGGCACTGATCACATCTACGACCCCTTCGACAGCTTCGCCGTCTACCTGGCTACCGCCATCCAGGCCCCCTGCCTGGTACTGCTCTATGCCTGGCTGTCGGGGCTGCGCGACGCCACCCTGGACGAGCCCATCTACCCGCCCGCCCAGGGGCTGTGGGTGCTCTGCGGCTATGGGCGCTTCGGCAAGGCGGTGTATCAGCGTCTCAAGGCCCAGGGCATGGATCTGGTGGTGATCGAGGCCGACCCGGGGCGGGTCGGCCTGCCCGCGGAGGGCGGCGTGGCCGGGCGGGGGACCGAGGCGGAGACCCTGGAGCAGGCGGGCATCCAAAGCGCCGTGGGCCTGGTGGCCGGGACCGACGACGACGCCAACAACCTGTCCGTCCTGATGACCGCCAAGCAGCTCAATCCGAAGCTCTTCCTGGTGGCCCGGGAGAACCGCGCCGACAACCAGGAGCTGTATCAGGCGGTGGGGGCCCACATCGTCATGCACCCCAGCCGCATCGTGGCCGAGCGTATCCGCGTGCGCCTCGGCACCCCGCTGCTGGCAGACCTGGAGCGTTACGCCCGCTACCAGGACCACGACTGGGCCTGTGCCCTGATCAGCCGCATCGCCGCCCTGGTGGAGGATCGGGTCCCGGATGTCTGGGAACTGACCATCGACGCCGAGCAGGCGGGAGCGGTCTGCGACGCCGGCACCCAGGGCGCGCCGGTCACCCTCGATACCCTGCTGCGCGACCCCAGCGACCGCGACATCAGGCTCCCCGCCCTGGCCTTGCTGCGGATCCACAAGAGCGACCGCACCCTGCTGCCCGAGGGGCGGGTAGTGCTCAGGTCGGGCGACCGCCTGCTGTTCTGCGGCACCGAGGCGGCCAAGTGGCGCATGCAGTGGGCCCTGCGCAATTGCCACGCCCTGGACTATGTGCAGACCGGCGGGGACGGGCACTACGGCACAGTCCTGACCTGGCTCGGCCGCCGCCTGGGCTGGCACGGCGAGCGGCGGCGCTGAGCGGCGCCCCGGGGCCAACCCGCACCGGGGCAGTTGGGAATCCGTCCCCGCGGTGCCATACTCCGGGGCCTTGTCCCCGGCACCACCGGGCCCCCGCAATCACCCTCGGACCGGAGGAAGGGCCATGTCCCCGCTGCTCGACCGCCTCAACCTGGACCACCGGAACCTGGCCCGGGTACTGACCCTGCTCGACAGGCTCCTGGACCGCTTCCACAACGGCAACGAACCGGACTTCAAGCTGATGTGCGAACTGCTCGACTACATGGAGAGCTACGCCGACGAGATCCACCACCCCACCGAGGACCTCATTTTCAAGCGCCTGATCGAGTCCACCGGGGAGAGCCCCATGGTCCTGGGCCTGCTCATGAACCAGCACCAGCAGATCCCCCAGATCAACCGACGCTTCCGCAGCTCCCTGGACGGCATAGTCCACGGCGATGTCTTGCTGCGCGCCGAGGTCGAGGCCCAAGGGCGCGAACTGGTGCGGTCCATGTGGAATCACATGACCATCGAGGACACCCAGGCCTTCCCCCTGGCCCAGGAGCGCCTGTCTGCGGCCGACTGGGAGGACCTGGACCGCATCAGCCCCAAGGCGAACGACCCGGTCTTCGGCGCCCCGGACCGGGCGCGCTTCCGGGCGGTCTTCGCCGAACTGGCGGCCCAGGCCCAGGCCGGGGCCTGATGGCGGGACGCGCAGGCGCCGACCTCGGCCCCGACCTCGGCCCCGATCTCTGCGCAGGCGCGGCGGCCTGCTACGGGCTGCGCCGGGCCAACCCCTTCCTCGGGGTGGTGGCAGTGGTCAAGACCGAGACCGGGCGGGCCCTGAGCCTCGATGGGGTCCACTGGCAGGTCCAGATCCTCGCCCACCCGCCGCGGGGGCTCTGGGCCGGCGGGGGCGAGAGCGACCAGCTCCAGTATTTCCGCTTCGGGGTCTGGACCCAGGCCCAGGGACTGGCGCGGGTCCCGCTCAACCCCATCCTCGACCTGGACCACATGCTCCGCGCCTCCAGCCACCTGTGCGAACAGATCGCTGCCCACCTGGATCAGATCCCTTTCCCCCTGGCCGCTGAGCTGGAGCAATGGCTGCTGGACGGGGATGGCGCCCCGCTGGCCCTGCTGGCTACCACCCTGGACCCGACCGGACTGGCGGAGGCGGGCGCCACGGAATGGGGCGCGGGCGGGCGCGGCGACCGGCCCTTCGTGGCGCCCAGCCCGGCACCGGCTCAGGCCCCGGCCCCGGCCAACCGCCTGGCCCAGGTCGAGGCCCTGGAGCGGCTGGTGCGCAACCGGGCCGGCCGTCGCCCCAATAGCCAGTGGTTCCGCCCGGAGGGCGAGGCGCGCGTCGGCCTGGATGCCGGGGCCCCGGAAGGGCTGGCCGGGCGCCGCCTGACCGCCGGGGACTTCCCGCCCCTGACCCTGCGTAGCGACTGGCCCCAGGCGCACGATGCCGCCCTGGTGGCGGACTACCTCGCCTGGCTCGCCCCCTATCTGCTCACCCTGCCCGGCCTGGACGACGATACCCGCCGCGGCCTGGAGGCCAGCGCCGTGCGCCACGCCCTGGCGGTGGACGACCTGTGGCGGCTCTACCCCAGGGTCCTGGACCCCGGCCTGGTCACCCAGGCCAGGGTCGAGGCGCGATTGCGGCGGGCGAATGCGTGAACCGGCAGCGTTCCTTGGCGCTTCAAGATCGGCCCCCAGAGGCGAATGTACCTCCGGCAGCCGTGGGAGCGCCGCCCTCGGCGCGACGGGGCGTCGTCCAGTTTGTTATGAATAAATCCTGTTAATCCTGTAAATCCTGTCCTATTCCTTGCCGGACCCGACCGACCGGGGCCGACCCGCCCGGGCTGTAAATGGCCCTACCTCGGCGCCATTTCACCGTTGCGGCAGTGCCGCACCCCACCGGCCGCCAGCCCACCACTGGGAACCACAGATGAAGTTCCAGAACCTCACCGAGTTCCGCCACGACGCCCCGGAGGCCCTGGG
>DYRB01000150.1 GCA_020718945.1 Lamprocystis purpurea
GCGCGGCGAACGGCGCGGCGAACGGCGCGGCGAACGGCGCAACGCGGGCCGCAGCCCCGACCGATGCCCGTACCTACGAGGCCGCGCTCGCCTCCAGAAGTTCCAAGGATCTGGTCGACTGGGCCGGGCGCTACGAGCACGGTGTTGGCGTCGAGCAGCACACCGGCCGCGCCGTGCGCCTGTACTGCAAGGCTGCGGACAAGGGTTTGGTGGAGGCCAAGTTCCAGCTCGGTCAGATCTTTGCCTTCGGCCGCGGCATCGAGCGCGACCCGGATCTAGCGGCCGCCTGGTTCCATGAGGCGGCCAAGGCCAAGGACTCCAAGGCGGCCGACATGCTGCGGCTGCTCAAGGTCGAGGGCAAGCCCAAGCGTGCCGCGGCCTGCCCGCCCGAGGGCCAGCGGACCTGGGTGGCAGGGAGGACCCACCCCGCCCGGGGCCCGGTGGCAGAAATGGTCCGCGCCATGGCCCCAAAATATGGCCTGGATGCCAACCTGGTGCTGGCGGTCATTGAGGCGGAGTCCAACTTCAATCCCAAGGCCCAGTCCCCCAAGAACGCCCAGGGCCTGATGCAGCTCATCCCCGCCACGGCCGACCGCTTCGGGGTCCAGGATGCCTGGGACCCGGAGCAGAACCTGCGCGGGGGCATGGCCTACCTGCGCTGGCTGCTGAAGTACTTCGAGGGCGATGTGGAATTGGCTTTGGCCGGGTACAACGCCGGCGAAGGGGCCGTCACCCGCTATGGCGGGGTGCCTCCCTACGCCGAGACCCGCAGCTACGTGAGCCGCATCATCGGGCGTCTGAACTGATCCGGGCCTATTGCGCACCAATTCGGGGTCTCGGCGCCCCCTTTCGGTGCCAAGCCCCAGCAACTCCAAATTTGAGACCATCGTCAGGTGCCGAGGCCGGGAGCACCGTGGGAGCGCCGCCTCGGCGCGACCGGGCGAAGCGCAGCGAGCCCGGGGACCACCACATTACAAGGTCGCGGCGAGGCGCCGCTCCCACGGGGGCCGATCTGGCCTCCAAATTTGGAATTGCTGGCCAAGCCCGGGGCTTTACCCAGGTCGGTTTGCCAGTGGTAGACTCTGGGCCTCCCAAGCCCCAGACCACAGGACCCAGCATGGCCTACGACAAGATTCAGCCCCCCGCCGACGGCGCCAAGATCCAGGTCAACGCCGACTTCTCGCTCAATGTCCCCGATAACCCCATCATCCCCTACATCGAAGGGGACGGTATCGGCATCGACATCAGCCCGGTGATGATTGCCGTGGTGGACACGGCGGTCGCCAAGGCCTATGGCGGCAAGCGTCGCATCCGCTGGATGGAGATCTATGCCGGGGAGAAGTCCACCCGCCTGTACGGTGAGGATGTCTGGCTCCCGGCGGAGACCCTGGCCGCGGTCAAGGACTTCGTGGTGTCCATCAAGGGCCCCCTGACCACCCCGGTGGGCGGGGGCATCCGCTCGCTGAACGTGACGCTTCGCCAAGAGCTGGACCTGTATGTCTGCCTGCGCCCGGTGCGCTACTACACCGGGACCCCCTCCCCGCTCAAGGAGCCCGAGCACACCGACATGGTGATCTTCCGCGAGAACGCCGAGGACATCTACGCCGGCATCGAGTGGGCGGCCCGCTCGCCCCAGGCCCAGAAGGTCATCGCCTTCCTGCAACAGGAGATGGGGGTCACCAAGATCCGCTTCCCGGAGAGTTCCGGCATCGGCATCAAGCCGGTCTCCGAGGACGGGACCAAGCGCCTGGTGCGCAAGGCCATCCAGTACGCCATCGACAACGACCGCTCCTCGGTGACCCTGGTGCACAAGGGCAACATCATGAAGTTCACCGAGGGGGCCTTCAAGCAATGGGGCTATGACCTGGCCAAGGAAGAGTTCGGCGCCACCGAGATCGACGCCGGGCCCTGGTGCCGCTTCACCAACCCCAAGACCGGGCGCGAGATCGTGGTCAAGGACGTCATCGCCGACGCCTTCCTCCAGCAGATCCTGCTCCGGCCCAAGGATTACGCCGTCATCGCCACCCTGAATCTGAACGGTGACTACATCTCCGACGCCCTGGCCGCCCAGGTCGGGGGCATCGGCATGGCCCCCGGGGCCAACCTGTCGGATTCGGTGGCCATGTTCGAGGCGACCCACGGCACAGCCCCCAAGTACGCCGGCAAGGATATGGTCAACCCCAGCTCTCTCATCCTGTCGGCCGAGATGATGCTGCGCCACCTGGGCTGGACCGAGGCGGCCGACCTGATCATCAAGGGTGTCGAGGGGGCCATCGCGGCCAAGACCGTGACCTACGACCTGGAGCGCCTCATGCCGGGCGCCACCAAGCTGTCTTGCTCCGCCTTCGGCGCGGCAATCTGCGAGAGGATGTAGATGCAAAAAGGGCCGCCGGGGCATACCCGGCGGCCCTAGGCGCCGTTCGGCGCTGGCCTGCGTGCGGCCAGGCTCAGATCATCCGACTGACCTGGGCAGCGTGCAGCCCCTTCGGCCCCTCGGTGATCTCAAACTCGACCTTTTGCCCTTCCTTCAGGGTTTTGTAGCCCTCCATGGTGATGGCCGAATAGTGCACGAAGACGTCCTCTTCGCGCCCGTCGGGCTTGACGAATCCGTAGCCCTTGGCATTGTTGAACCACTTGACAATACCGGTGTTCATTGGCACTCCTCCACGGGTCCATCTTCTACTTGGTGGCAGTCATCTGGTTGTTGTTCGGCGCCGCGCCGCGGACCCGGCCGCAAACGCCTGGGGCCCAAGTATAGTGACATGATTTCTTTGGTCAAATCCTCTTATGTCCAGACTGTGACTGGGGCTGATCCGGGGCCGCGGCTCGCCCGCCCGGCGCCTTGCGGGGCGGGAAATCGTCGCTATCTTATGTCGGCGCATCCGCCCCCGTTTTTGGCTAGACTCGGACACCTATGAGCACCCAGGACCCCAATCGGCGACAGGAATCCGGACCCACCGTGGAGGAGGCGCGGCCCAAGCTCAAGCGGCCGCCCATGTTCAAAGTCTTGCTCCTGAACGACGACTACACTCCCATGGAGTTCGTCGTGCAGGTCTTGGAGACGTTTTTTGCCATGCCCCGCGACAAGGCGACCCACATCATGCTTCACGTCCATACCCGCGGGGTGGGGGTATGCGGCGTCTTCACCCGGGACATCGCGGAGACCAAGGTCTCCCAGGTCACGGACTATTCCAGACAGCACCAGCACCCGCTGATGTGCACCATGGAAGAGGCATGAGCGTTGCGGTCGGGACTCAGGACCCAGGACCGAGAGCCAGCGCCGGCGCCGCGACAGTCTTCACCTCCTTACAGGTCTTTAGGTCACCATGCTTAGCAAAGAGCTCGAATTCTCGCTGAACCAGGCCTTCAAGGAGGCCCGCGCCAAGCGTCATGAGTACATGACCGTGGAGCACCTGCTGCTGTCGCTCCTGGACAATCCCACGGCGGCCCGGGTCCTGCGCGCCTGCGGGGCAGATGCGGCGCGGCTGCGTAAGGAGATCGGCACTTTCATCGACGAGACCACGCCCCTGATCCAGGGCGAGGGCAACCGCGAGACCCAGCCGACGCTGGGCTTCCAGCGCGTCCTGCAGCGGGCCGTCTTCCATGTCCAGTCCGCCGGCAAGAAGGAAGTGTCCGGGGCCAATGTCTTGGTCGCCCTGTTCAGCGAGCAGGACTCCCAGGCGGTCTATCTGCTCAACCAGCAGGACATCACCCGACTGGACGTGGTCAATTTCATCTCCCACGGTATCTCCAAGGTCCCCGGCGAGAACCCGGGGGACGAGTCCCACGGCGGCGAGGCCGAGGAGGGGCGCGACGGTGAGAAGGAAGGGGCCTCGCCCCTGGAGAGCTTCGCCACCAACCTCAATCTGCTGGCCCAGCGCGGGCGCATCGACCCCCTGATCGGGCGCGCCCCGGAGATCGAGCGCACCCTCCAGATCCTCTGTCGGCGGCGCAAGAACAACCCGCTGTTCGTCGGCGAGGCCGGGGTGGGCAAGACCGCTATCGCAGAAGGCCTGGCCAAGAAGATCGTCGACGGGGAGGTCCCGGAGGTCTTGGCGGATGCGGTGATCTACTCCCTGGACTTGGGTGGCCTGGTGGCCGGGACCAAGTACCGCGGCGACTTCGAGAAGCGCCTCAAGGCGGTGCTGGCCCAGTTGAAGCGACTGCCCCACGCCGTCCTGTTCATCGACGAGATCCACACCATCATCGGCGCCGGTTCGGCCTCCGGCGGGGTCATGGACGCCTCCAACCTGATCAAGCCCTTCCTCGCCTCCGGCGATCTGCGCTGCATCGGCTCTACCACCTACCAGGAGTACCGCGGCATTTTCGAGAAGGACCGGGCCCTGGCCCGCCGCTTCCAGAAGATCGACGTCAACGAGCCCTCCGTGGAGGAGACCGTCGAGATCCTCAAGGGCCTCAAGACCCGCTTTGAGGAGCACCATCAGGTCAGTTATACCCAGCCGGCCCTGCGCGCCGCCGCGGAACTATCGGCCAAGTACATCAACGACCGCCACCTGCCGGACAAGGCCATCGACGTCATCGACGAGGCCGGGGCCAATGTCCAGCTCCGCCCGGCGGACAAGCGCAAGAAGCGCATCGACGTGGCCGACGTGGAGGCCATAGTCGCCAAGATAGCGCGCATCCCGCCCAAGCGGGTCTCCACCTCCGACACCGAGGCCCTGCGCAACCTGGATCGGGACCTGAAGATGGTGGTCTACGGCCAGGAAGAGGCCATAGACGCCCTGACCTCCGCCATCCGCATGAACCGCTCGGGGCTGGGCCAGGAGGAGAAGCCCATCGGCTCCTTCCTGTTCACCGGCCCCACCGGGGTGGGCAAGACCGAGGTCACCCGCCAGCTCGCCCGCATCCTGGGTATGGAGCTGATCCGCTTCGACATGTCCGAGTACATGGAGCGCCATACGGTCTCACGCCTGATCGGCGCCCCGCCCGGCTATGTCGGCTTCGACCAGGGCGGGCTGCTGACCGAGGAGATCAACAAGCACCCCCATGCCGTACTGTTGCTCGACGAGATCGAAAAGGCCCACCCGGACGTGTTCAACCTGCTACTCCAGGTCATGGACCACGGCACCCTCACCGACAACAACGGGCGCAAGGCCGACTTCCGCAACGTGGTCCTGGTGATGACCACCAACGCCGGTGCCGCGGAGACCAGCCGCCGCTCCATCGGTTTTACCGAACAGGACCACGCCACCGACGGCATCGAGGCCCTCAAGCGCTTCTTCAGCCCGGAGTTCCGCAACCGCCTGGACGCCGTGGTCCAGTTCGGGTCCCTCACCCCAGCGACCATCGCCAGCGTGGTGGACAAGTTCATCTTCGAGCTGGAGCAGCAGCTCCTGGACAAGAAGGTCGCCCTGATGGTGGACGCGCAGGCCCGTGCCTGGATCGCCGAGAAGGGTTACGACCCGACCATGGGTGCCCGTCCTATGGCGCGGGTGATCCAGAACCACATCAAGAAGCCCCTGGCCAACGAGGTCCTGTTCGGCGAGCTGGCCGCCGGGGGCACGGTGCGGGTCTATGTGAAGGACGACAGCCTGGCCTTCGAGTTGAGTGACCGCAAGCCGCACTGAGCCGCAGCGGTTGGCGGACGAGCGGGCAGGAGTCACAGCCCCAGAGGGACCGGGGCAGGGAAAGACCGAGGGGGGGACAGAGCGGCAGGCCTGGCGGCGGGGCCGCGGCTGGCGCCGAGTGCGGCGTCGAGGTCAGCGGGCGCGGTAGGTGATGCGGCCCTTGGTGAGGTCGTAAGGGGTGAGCTCTACCGTGACCTTGTCGCCGGTCAGGATGCGGATATAGTGCTTGCGCATCTTTCCGGAGATGTGGGCGGTCACCACGTGACCGTTCTCGAGCTCCACCCGGAACACGGTATTGGGCAGGGTCTCTACGACCGTGCCTTCCATCTGAATGACATCTTCTTTTGACATGGACCGTCGGGCTATGTGGAGTGGGTTCCGGCTACGAAGCCGCGCAAGTCTAACACATCGGCAGCGGGCGCGTGCCGCCAAGCCAAGGGCTCGCGGCGCCCAGGTGACGCCTCAACCCTGACCGGCGGCATGCAGTTCCGCGGCCTGCAAGGTATTCTCCAGCAGGCTCGCTATGGTCATGGGGCCGACACCGCCCGGGACCGGGGTGATCCAGGAGGCCCGCTCGCGGCAGGGTGCAAAATCCACGTCCCCCGCCAGGGTCCCGTCGGCCAGCCGGTTGATGCCCACGTCCACCACTATGGCCCCCTCCTTGACCCAGTCCGCGGGTACGAACCGGGGGCGCCCCACCGCGGCCACCAGGATGTCGGCCCCACGGGCCTTGTCCGGCAGGTCCTTGGTACGGCTGTGGCTGATGGTGACGGTGCAGCGGGCCGCCAGTAACTCCAACGCCATGGGGCGGCCGACGATGTTGGACTGGCCGATGACCACCGCGTCCAACCCCTGGAGGCAGCGCCCGGTGCGGCCTAACAGGGTCATGACCCCCTTGGGTGTGCAGGGGCGCAGCAGCGGCAGGCGCAGGGCGAGGCGCCCGATGTTGTAGGGGTGAAAACCGTCCACGTCCTTGGTGGGCAGGATGCGCTCGATCACCGCCTCTTCGTCCAGGTGCCGGGGCAGTGGGAGCTGAACCAGGATGCCGTCGATCAGCGCGTCCCCATTAAGGGCGTCGATCAGGTCCAGCAGGGCATCTTGGGATGTGTCGGGGGGCAGTTCGTGCAGTTCCGAGTAGAAACCGACCTCCTCGCAGGCCCTGCGCTTGTTGCGCACATAGACCTGGGAGGCGGCATTGGCCCCGATCAGGATCACCGCCAGCCCTGGGGGACGGTGGCCCTCGGCGACCCGGGCATCGAGCTGTGCCTTGATGTCGGCACGAATATCCGCCGCGATGGCCTTGCCATCGAGGATCTGTCCGGCCATATCGCCCCCTGCCAGATGCGTGTCGTGAAAGCCCGGCATCATAACATCCCAGTTCCCCTGCCGCAGTTGAGCCTTGGCCCGGTCAGCAGTTCCAAATTTGGGGGCCAGATCGGTGCCCGTGGGAGCGGCGCCTCG
>DYRB01000151.1 GCA_020718945.1 Lamprocystis purpurea
CATCAGTCGCGGCGACGACTCCAGGGATGGGGGAGGTAGAGCCGCGTCGGGAACAGCGGCCGAGGCTCCGCTCCCACGGGCACCGATCCGGCATCCGAATTTGGTACTGCTGTCGGCCCCCCACCGCACTGGAGCCCAGCCCGCCGCGGCTGTATCCTGTGCAGCCCTCCACCGCCGACCCGTCCCATGCCCTGGTTACAGCTTTCTTTGGACATCCCCCAGGACCAGGCCGAGCTGCTGGAGGCGGCCCTGGAGAACGCGGGGGCCCTGGCGGTGACCCTGGGTGACGCCGGGGACGACCCCCAGCTCGAACCCCCGCCGGGGGCCATGCCCCTGTGGGACGGGGTGCGCCTGACCGCCCTGTTCGAACCCCAGGCAAGGGAGCAGGTCGAGGCCCTGGCCGCCACCCTGGCCCCCCGGGCCCTGACCCAGCCCCGCATCGAAACCCTGGCCGACCGCGCCTGGGAGCGGGTCTGGCTGGACGAGTTCGCCCCCACCCGCTTTGGGCGGCGGCTCTGGGTCTGCCCCCGCGGCCAGACCCCGGACCCGGACCAGACCGGGCCCGAGACCACCATCGTCGAGCTCGACCCCGGGCTCGCCTTCGGCACCGGTCACCACGCCACCACGGCCCTGTGCCTGGAGTGGCTGGACGCGGCCAATCTGGCCGGCAAGACGGTGCTCGACTTCGGCTGCGGCTCCGGCATCCTGGCCATAGCGGCGCTGCGCCTGGGGGCGGCCCGGGCCATCGCCCTGGACCATGACCCCCAGGCCCTGGAGGCGACCGCGGACAATGCCCGGGAGAACGGGGTGGCGGACCGTATCGAGGTCCTGGCCCCGGCGGACCTGGCCCCCATGCAGGTCGAGGTCCTGGTGGCCAACATCCTGGCTGGGCCCCTGGTGGAACTGGCCCCGCGTCTGACCGACCTGGTCGCACCGGGCGGGGCCCTGGCCCTGTCCGGCATCCTGATCGGGCAGGCCGAGGCGGTGGCCGCGGCCTATGTGGGCGGCTTCGACCTGGACCCACCCCGGGTCCGCGAGGACTGGACCCTGATCGCCGGGAGGCGTCGGCGCCCGTGCCCCTGACCACCCGCTGCCGACACTGCGGCCGGCTCTTCCCGGTCTATGCCACCGAGCTCAAGGCCGACCATGGCCGGGTCCCTTGCCCCCAGTGCGGCCAGCGGTTCGACGCAGTGGCGGGGCTGATCGACGAGCACGTCCCCCACACCGAAGAGGCCGGCCGTCGCCGCCACCCGGCCCACCGCGCAGCCGCCGCCACCCAGACGCTGGAATTGCCGATGCGGCGGCGTCGGCGCGGGGGCCGCTGGCTGTGGGGGCTCGGCGTCCTGGTCCTGACCCTGGGCCTGGCCGCACAGGTCGCCTGGTGGTCCCGTGGCGACCTGCTGCGCTACCCCCTGGCCCAGACCGTCGCGGCCCGGGTCTGCACCGTACTCGGCTGCACCGCGCCCCTGCCGCGCCTGCCGGGGACCATCGAGATCCTGCAATCGGCCCTGACCGCCGACCCGGACCGCCCTCAAGCCCTGCTGCTGCGCCTGGCCCTGGTCAATCGCGCCGATACGCCCCAGCGTGCCCCGGTGCTGGAACTGGAGATCTACGACGAGGCCGGGGCCCTGCTCGGGGTCCGCCGCTTCGAGCCTGAACACTACCTGGCCGCCGACTCGCCGGCCCTGACCGAGGGCCTGGCCCCCCACCGCCCGACCCGCGCCGGCCTGGATATCGCCGTGGATGCGGCCGCCCCCACCGGCTTCCGCATCCGGCTCCTGTAGGCGCCTATGCAGGCCGATGCCACGCAGAACGACCCCATGCAGATAGGTCCAGTACGCCTGGACAACCGGCTCATCCTGGCCCCCATGGCGGGGGTGACCGACCGCCCCTTCCGCCAGCTCTGCCGGCACCTGGGGGCCGGCCTGGCGGTGTCGGAGATGGTCGCGGCCAACACCGAGCTGTGGGGCAGCCGCAAGACCCGCAGCCGCATGGACCATAGCGGTGAGACCGGGCCCATAGCGGTGCAGATCGTCGGGGCCGACCCCGCCGCCATGGCCGAGGCGGCCCGGCGCAACCGGGACCTCGGGGCGGACCTGATCGACATCAATATGGGCTGCCCGGCGCGCAAGGTGTGCAAGGTGGCCGCCGGCTCGGCCCTGCTGCGCGACGAGGCCCTGGTGGGGCGCATCCTGAGTGCCGTGGTGGCGGCGGTGGAGGTCCCGGTGACGCTCAAGATCCGCACCGGCTGGGCGCCGGGGGAGCGCAATGCCCTGGCCATAGCCCGCATCGCCCGGGACTGCGGCATCGCGGCCCTGACGGTGCACGGGCGCACCCGGGCCTGCGGCTTCGGCGGCGTGGCGGAGTATGAGACCCTGCGGGAGATCAAGGCGCAGGTGCCCATTACCCTCATCGCCAACGGGGACATCGACTCCCCGGAGAAGGCCCGCGCCGTGCTGGACTACACCGGCGCCGATGCTATCATGCTCGGGCGCGCCGCTCAGGGCCGCCCCTGGATCTTCCGGGAGCTGGCGCACTACCTGACCACCGGCGCCCGACTCCCCGACCCTTCTGCGACCTGGATCCGCGAGACGCTGTTGACCCATCTCGACGGGCTCTATGGCCTTTACGGCGTCCCGGCTGCGGTCCGCATCGCGCGCAAACACATCGCCTGGTACTGCGGGGGTCACCCCGACGGGCGGGGTTTGCGGGAGTCCGTCAATAAGGCCGAAACGGCCAAACAACAAAGGGCGCTGATCGAGGACTGGTTCGACCGGCTCGCGGCGCAGGAAATGGGGGCGGCATGAAGACGCTGGCGGCGTACGAGACAGACGAGGCAATGGGCGGTGACGCTTGGGAGGGGGTAACGGTGTTGCAGGCCAACCGCAGCGAGCCGCTGAGTGAATGCGTGCGCACCGCGCTGCGTCATTACCTGCGCGACCTGGACGGGCACGAGGTCAACGACCTCTATCGCCTGGTCATCGAGGAGGTGGAGCGCCCCATGTTCACCACCGTGCTCGAACACACCCGCGGCAATCAGACCCTGGCGGCACGCCTGCTGGGGATGAGCCGCAGCACATTGCGCAAGCGCCTCGCGGCCTATCAGATCGGAGACGAGTCCTGACATGCAACCCATCCGCCGTGCCCTCATCAGTGTCTCCGACAAGACCGGGATCGCTGACTTCGCCCGCGCCCTGACCGCCGTCGGGGTGGAGATCCTGTCCACCGGCGGCACCGCTGCCCTGTTCGCCAAGGAGGGTATCCCGGTCACCGAGGTCTCGGACTACACCGGCTTCCCGGAGATGATGGACGGGCGGGTCAAGACCCTGCACCCGCGGGTCCACGGCGGCATCCTGGGCCGCCGCGGCCTGGATGAGGCGGTGATGGACGCCAACGGCATCGCGCCCATCGATCTGGTGGTGGTCAACCTCTACCCCTTCGAGGCTACCGTCGCCAAGCCCGGCTGCGACCTGGCCACGGCCATAGAGAACATCGACATCGGCGGCCCTACGATGCTGCGGGCGGCGGCCAAGAACCACGCGGCGGTGACCGTGGTGGTGGACGCGGCTGACTACGGCCGGGTCTTGGGCCAGATGGCGCAGAACGCCGGCGCGGTGGACGATGCCACCCGCTTCGACCTGGCCGTGAAGGCCTTCGAGCACACCGCCGGTTACGACGGGGCCATCGCCAACTACCTGGGGGCGGTGGTCGAGCACCCGGAAGGCAAGCCCGAGGGCCTGCCGCGCACCTTCAACCTCCAGTTCCGCAAGCGCCAGGCCATGCGTTACGGCGAGAACCCGCACCAGGGGGCGGCCTTCTACGTCGGAAGGGACCCGGGAGAACCCTGCATCGCCAGCGCCGTCCAGGTCCAGGGCAAGGAACTCTCCTACAACAACATCGCCGACACGGACGCGGCCCTGGAGTGCGTCAAGCAGTTCGACGAGGGCCCCGCCTGCGTCATCGTCAAGCACGCCAACCCCTGCGGGGTGGCCCTGGGGGCCAACCTGCTGGAGGCCTACGAGCGGGCCTTTTCCACCGACCCGGAGTCCGCCTTCGGCGGCATCATCGCCTTCAACCGGGAACTGGACGGGGCCACCGCCGAGGCGATCTGTGCCCGCCAGTTCGTCGAGGTCATCATAGCCCCCGGGGTCACACCGCAAGCCGCCGCCGCGGTCGCTGCCAAGAAGAACGTGCGCCTGCTCACCTGTGGGGCCTGGAGCGGCGCCCAGGTCCCCTTCGTGGACTACAAGCGGGTGCGCGGCGGGCTCTTGGTACAGGACGCCGACCTGGCCCTGACCGGGGAGCTGCGCACCGTCACCCGGCGGGCCCCGACCGAGCAAGAGATGGCCGACCTGCTGTTCACCTGGCGGGTGGCCAAGTTCGTCAAGTCCAACGCCATCGTCTACGGCCGCCACTACATGACCATAGGCGTGGGGGCCGGCCAGATGAGCCGGGTCAACTCGGCGCGCATCGCCGGCATCAAGGCCGAACAGGCCGGCTTGCAGGTGCCGGGCTCGGTGATGGCCTCCGACGCCTTCTTCCCCTTCCGCGACGGCATCGACAATGCCGCCGCCGCGGGCATAGTCGCGGTCATACAGCCCGGCGGTTCCATGCGCGACGACGAGGCCATCGCCGCCGCCGACGAGCACGGTATGGCCATGGTCTTCACCGGGATGCGGCATTTCCGGCACTAAAGATTTTTTGGCCGCAAATGAACGCAAATGGACGCAAATTTGGTCAGGGGACTGCCGCAAGATCGGCGCCCGTTGGTGGGATGAACGGGATCGCGGCGCGGACCTCCGCATTTGGTCTTGGGCACCCGATTGCACTTGCGCCTAGCCTGCCCCTGTTGTACTGATCCGAGCGCCGACGCCCAAGGCACTGTGACAGCCCTCTTTCATTTGCGTCCATTTGCGTTCATTTGCGGCCGAGTTTCTTAATGAGTATTCACCCCACCGCCATCGTCGAGGACGGCGCCCAGGTCCACCCCTCGGTCAGCGTGGGGCCCTACTCCATCGTCGAGTCGGGTGCCGAAATCGGCGAGGGGTGCGTCATCGAGTCCTGCGCACGGATCTACGGTCACACCCGCATGGGCAGCCACAACCGGGTCTGCCACGGGGCTACCCTGGGCAGCGAGCCCCAAGACCTGGGCTACACGCCGGACCGGGCCAGGCCGCTCACCATCGGCGATCACAACCACTTCAAGGAAGGGGTGAACATCAGCCATGGGATCAAGCACGACCAGGGGACGGTCATCGGCAGCCACAACTACTGGATGGCCTATTCCCATGCAGGACATGACTGCACCGTCGGCGACCATAACATCTTCGCCAACACCGCCACCCTGGCCGGGCACTGCGTGGTGGCGGACCGGGCCTTCCTGTCGGGGCAGGTGGCCGTCCACCAGTTCTGCCGTATCGGCGCCTACGCCCTGGTCGCGGGGGTCTCCGGGGTGCCCCAGGATGTGCCGCCCTATGTCATGGCCGACGGCCACCGCGCCCGCATCGTCGGGCTCAACACCATAGGTCTGCGCCGCAACGGCTTCAGCCAGGAGCAGCGCAACACCATCAAGTCCGTCTATCGCATCCTGTTCCGCACCGGGCTGCGCCTGGCCGACGCCCTGCTCAAGATCGAAGAGACCTTTCCCGAGTCGGCAGAGGCGGCGGAGATAGTCCAGTTCGTCCAGTCGAGCCAGCGCGGCATCATCTCTTTCTCCTGAGGGCCGACCCGGCCCCTCCAGGTCCCCCGAGGTTTCCATGAAGGTCCTGATCATCGGCAACGGCGGGCGCGAGCACGCCCTGGCCTGGAAGGCGGCCCAGTCGCCCCTGGCCGAACGGGTCTATGTGGCCCCGGGCAACGGCGGCACGGCCCGCGAGCCCGGGGTCGAGAATGTCCCCATCGCCGCCGACGATGTACAGGCCCTGGTCGCCTTCGCCGCCGCCAACGGGATCGGGCTGACCATCGTCGGTCCCGAGGCCCCGCTGGTGCTCGGGGTCAGCGACGCCTTCCAGGCCGCCGGGCTGCGCTGCCTGGGGCCACGCCAGGCCCCGGCCCAACTGGAGGGGTCCAAGGCCTTCGCCAAGGCGTTTCTGGAGCGCCACGGCATCCCCACCGCGGCCCACGGGACCTTCGACCAGGTGGCCCCGGCCCTGGACTATCTGCGTCGGGTGGGGGCCCCCATAGTCGTCAAGGCCGATGGCCTGGCGGCGGGCAAGGGGGTGATCCTGGCCCAGGACCTGCCCACCGCCGAGGCGGCGGTGCGCGCCATGCTCGAAGGCGGCCGCTTCGGCGGTGCCGGGCGGCGGGTGGTGATCGAGGAGTTCCTGGTCGGCGAGGAGGCGAGCTTCATCGCCCTGGTGGGCGGGGGTCGCATCCTGCCCATGGCCAGTTCCCAGGACCACAAGGCCCGGGACGACGGCGACCTGGGCCCCAACACCGGCGGCATGGGTGCCTACTCCCCGGCCCCGGTGGTCACCCCGGAGATCCACGCCCGCATCCTGCGCGAGGTCATGGAACCTACGGTGGCGGGGCTCGCGGCCGAGGGCATGGACTACCTGGGCTTCCTCTACGCCGGGCTGATGATAGGCCCGGATGGGACCCCCAAGGTCTTGGAGTTCAACTGCCGCTTCGGCGACCCCGAGACCCAGCCGATCCTGCTGCGGCTTGAGTCCGACCTGGTGGGACTGTGCCTGGCGGCCACCGATGGGCGACTCGACCAAGTCGAGGCGGTCTGGGACCCGCGCCCAGCCCTGGGGGTGGTCATGGCCGCCGGGGGCTACCCGGACGATTACGCCAAGGGCGAGGTGATCACCGGGCTGGATGCCCCTGAGCCCCAGGGCTGCAAGGTCTTCCACGCGGGTACGACGCTGCGCGACGGCACCCTGGTCACCAACGGCGGCCGGGTGCTGTGCGTCACCGCCCTGGGGGCCACGGTAGGCGAGGCCCAGGCCCGCGCCTATGCCCGGGTCGCCGACATCCACTGGCACGG
>DYRB01000152.1 GCA_020718945.1 Lamprocystis purpurea
GGCCCCGGTGATCTGCCAGACCACCCGGTCGCCGCACACCGGATGGCCGATGTTTTGGCGGGCCAGGCAGTGGTGGACCGTCCCCGTGGCGTCCTCCACGGCCAGGTTGGCCCCATGCCGGACTACCACCAGCCCCTCCCGGGGTTGGGTGTCGTCGATCTCGGCCAGGACGGCCTGGGTGCGGTCGCTCAGGTGCTGGCGACGGCGCTCCTGGATGCGCTCGATGCGCTCGATCTGCCGCTCCGACAGGCGCCGGCGCGGCATGCTACTTGAAGTGGTAGTAGTGGCTGTTGAGGTACCCGGCGACGTCCTTGATGTCGTCCTCGAACCAGCGCAGCCCCAGGGCGGTCTCGCAGCGGCGCACCTGGCGCTCCAGCCCGTCGCGGCTGGTGACCTTGCGGTCTGCTCGGGTGTAGACCTCGGTGCCGTGACACTTGACACAGCTTTGGTCGGCCAGGGCCTTGCCCTTCGCCGTTTCCGGGGCGGCCGAGGATGCAGCGGGCGATGCAGCAGGGGCGGCGGGGGCCGGTGCGTCCACGGCCGCCGCGGGCAGGGCGGCGGCAAGGGCGAGGCGCAAGGCCAGGGAAGCGGCAGAACGTAACGGCAACATTGGGAAATACCTGTAAGTGGTTATGCGGTCATTGTGGTAACGGCCCGCGACGGCTAGCCACCGAGTCGCCGACCGCCCGCCATTGGCCCCCAAACAGGGGGCACAGCGGTAACCACAATGGCCCTGGTTTCGTGTATTTTGCACCGGGGCCCAGCGCGTGCCTGTGGCCCCGACCGGGTGACATTGGAGCAAGATCATGACGGGTGCAAGCGGGCAAGGTGGGAACGTAGTCTATCTGGGTGGCGACGCCGGCCTGGCGGGCGAACTGCGGACGCGCCTGGTGGAGCGCGTCGGCTTCGCCGCCTTCCCTGGGGTCGGAGTGGCGGCCCAGGCGATGCAAGCCGTCCCCGGGAGCGTGCTGGTGCTCGACGCCCGCAGCGGCTCCTCGGTCCAGGACATCCCCAAGGTCCTGGCCAAGCTGGAGGCCGCCTGCGGGTCGCCTCCAACCTGGGTCTGTCTGGGCGACCAAGGCGACATTTCAACCCGGCTCCATGCCTTGCGTGGCAAGGCCCAGGCCTGCTTCTCCGGGGCCGGCACCCTGGAGGAGCTGTGCGCCCGGCTGCTGGCCCTGACCGGGGTGGCGGCAGACGCCCCCTACCGGGTCCTGGTGGTGGACGACCAGGAGGTGGCCTCCCTGTTCGCCACCCGGGTGCTGGAGAAGGAGGGCATGGAGGTGCGCGCCGTTGACGATGCCCTGACCGTTCTCGACGCCCTGGAGGACATGCACCCGGATCTGGTCCTGATGGACCTGCACATGCCCGGCGCCTCGGGCATCGAGCTGACCCGCATCATCCGCGAGCACGAGGAGTTCTTCGGCCTGCCGGTGGTCTTCTTGTCCGCCGAGGGCGATCCGGACCGGCAGTTGGATACCCTGAGGGTGGGCGGGGACGATTTCCTGGCCAAACCGGTCCCGGCGGAACGTCTGGTGGAGACGGTCCGGCGGCGCATCGAGGGGGCGCGCCAGCATGGCTCCCGCGGCGCTGGGACCGGGGCGCGGGACGCCGCAACCGGGCTGTGGAGCCGCGGCTACCTGCTCCATCGCATCGACAACGCCATCGCCGGGGGGGCATCCAAGACCCGCGGGACCGGGGTCCTGTACCTGGAGATCGACCAGGCCCGGGAACTGGAGGGCCACCCCGGGCTGGTCGTCGGCGTCCTGGCCGAGGTCGGTCGGGTGCTGCGCGCCGGCCCCTATACCTCCAGCCTGGCCGCCCGGGTCGGTCCCGTCAGCCTCGGGCTGCTGATCCGGGGCACTGATGTCAAGTCCCTGTTGGTCTGCGCGGAGGGGCTGCGCGGCACCGTCGCCGGGCAGAACTGGGCGGTGGACGGCGGCACCCTGAGGCTCACGGCGAGCATCGGCATCGGCCTCTTCACACCCCATGCAGACGACGCCATCACCATGATCGCTCGGGCCAAGAAGGCCTGCTCCAAGGCCCGCCGCGCGGGCGGCAACCGCTGCGAGGTCTATACCTCGGCCCTGCCTGCCGAAGGCAGCCAGGATCGGGCCAACCGCATGGTCGACCTGATCCGCGAGGCCCTGGACGGCGACGGGCTGGTCCTGAGCTACCAGCCCGTGGTCTCCCTGCGCCAGCGGGCCGGGGAGCGGTACGAGGCCCTGCTGCGACTGCGCACCCCGGACGGCGAGCTGATCCCGCCCGGCGAGTTCCTCCCGGTGGCCCGCAAGGCCGGACTGATGCGCGAGATCGACCTGCGGGTGCTCACCCGTGCCCTGGACGAGATGGTGCGCCGACGTGCCGCCCACCAGGGGTTGCAGCTCCTCATCCGCCAGACCCTGGCCACGGCCGCCGCGCCGGGCTGGGCGGATTGGCTACGCGACCAGGTCGCCCAGCGCGACCTGGTACGCCAGCGACCGGCCCTGGTCTTCGACCTCGACGACGTCACTGCCAGGCCCCAGGACGCCAAAGACCTGTTCGCCTCCCTGCGACGCCTGGGCATCGACCTGTGCCTGAACCGCCTGACCGACAGCCCAGCGGCGCTGCGGGCCCTCACCGAGCTGCCGGTCTCCCTGGTCCGGCTGGACCCCAGCGCACTGGTCGACCTGGACCACGCCCGCCTCACCACCCTGGTCGAGGCGGTACACCAGTGCGGGGCCATGGTCGTCGCTACCGGGATCGAGGACCCGCGGGCCATAGCCCAGGTCTGGGGCTGCCGTGTCGACTTCATCCACGGTAACTTCGTCCAGCCCGCCAGCCAGAGGATGGACTTCGACTTCGCCGGGACCGAACTGTTTTAGGTGTGGAGGAACGCAGAGGACGAGGGTTGGGACCGTGCCTGGCGTGGCCAGTGGTGTGATCTATCTGGGCGGCGACGCGGCCCTGACCGAATCCCTGCGCCCGCACCTGGCGGCCCAGGGGGTGGGCCTGGCCGCCTGTAGCCGGGTCCCGGACGCCGCCGCGGCCCTGCGCAGCGCCCGCGTCGGGTTGCTCCTGGTCGATGTTCGGGCCGCCGCCCGGGGGGGGCGGCAAGGCCCGCGACCTGGCCGCGACGCTGCGCGAGCTGGCCCCCACCGGGGACCGGCCGCGCTGGATCTGCCTGGCCGATGCCGGGGACATGGGCGCCCGTCTGGTGGCCCTGCGCGGCGGGGCCGACGAGTTCCTCGCCAAGCCGGTGGTCGCGGACCTGCTGGTGGAGACGGTGCGTCGGCGCGTCGAGGCGGCACGCACGCTCCGCGACCGTCACGCCGGTACGGTCCCGCGCGACCCGGTGACCGGGCTGTGGGGCCACGGCTACCTGCTCCAGCGCATTGATCGGGCCATCCTCGACGGAGCCGCCCAGGACCCCGACCAGGGGGTCATCTACATCGACATAGACCCGAACGCCGGGCTCGATGCCTTGCGCCGGGCCGGCGCCCTGGATGCGGTGCTGGCCCAGGTGGGCCAGGCCCCGCGCGCCGCCCTCGGGCCCAACGACGTGGCCGCACGGCTCGGCGAGCGCAGCCTGGCGGTGCCGGTGCTTGCCGAGTTCCCCTGGGCCCTGGTGCGGCTGAGTCGGGACGCAGTGACCCGCATGGACGGTCCGTCCCTGACCACCCTGGTGGCCGCTGTCCACCAGAGCGGCGCCCAGGTGGCGGCCGCTGGGATCGAGGACCCCCAGGCCATAGCCCGGGTCTGGGGCTGTGGGGTGGACTACATCCAGGGCCACTTCGTCCAGGCGGTCAGCGCCGACCTGGACTTCGACTTCGCTGGGACCGAGCTGTTGTGACCCAGGCCGGGCTAGGCCCGGCCTGGGGTTTCTTGGGGGCGCAGGATGTTCAGGGACGAGTCAGATTTGCGGCTGCGCGGCACCCGTGGGAGCGCCGCCTCGGCGCGACGCAGCGCCTTCCAGAGATGTCGCAGGAGGATACCCCGCGCGGCTGAAGCCGCTCCCACCGGTTTGGATGCGGGCCCATGCCCAGACGGTCTCAGCCGAAGCCTTGCTAGACGCTCAGCTCCGCTACCCAAAAGTCGTGCTTGTTGCAGAAGCTGGTGGCGAAGAGCTTGCCGGTGTAGCCCGCGGGCAGGTCATAGGTGGACTCCGCCTTGTCGCTGGGATAGAAGGTCGTGGCCCCCAACACCTGGCCGTCGGCCCCCACCAGGGTGTGGCGGACAATGAAGTGCTCCTCGTTCATCCCGTGCTTGGTCTTGATGGTCAGCTTGCCGTCGGTGATGCTGACCAGGGGCGCGTGGCTGTCTACCTTGGATTGCCAGACCCCGGGGGCGGCGGCGGTGTAGATCAGGTTGGCCGGCAGGCCGCCGATACCAGCGGCGGGCGCGGCGGCACCCTCGGCCTGGGCGCCGCGGGTCAGGGCCATGCCGGATGCAACCACCAGGGTGGTCTGTAGAAAGTCTCTGCGTGTGGTCATGGGTCGGTCCTCTGGGTGGGTGAGTGGGTGTCTATCGGCGCGGTCGCCGGCGCGGCGAAGCATAGCCTTTGTCGCAGCGGGGCGCCCGGGTATGAACACCGATGTTTCCCTGGGGCGATAGTCTGTATTGACCTGGCCCGGTGCGGCCCCGGGCCGGTGCCGCCTAAGCTGCGACGCTGATCCCGGCGGCCGGGCCTTCCCCGGCCGCGCCCGACACCCCCACAGGAGCATCCAGTGAACCAAGACCTTGAGTCCCAGGCCCTCGCCTACCACCGCTACCCCAAGCCAGGCAAGCTGGAGATCAAGGCGACCAAGCCCCTGGCCAACCAGCAGGACCTGGCCCTGGCCTATTCGCCGGGGGTGGCGGCGGCCTGCCGGGAGATAGTCCGCGACCCCCTGACCGCCGCCGACTACACCGCCCGCGGCAACCTGGTGGCGGTCATTTCCAACGGCACCGCGGTGCTGGGCCTGGGGGCCATCGGGGCCCTGGCGTCCAAGCCGGTGATGGAGGGCAAGGCGGTCCTGTTCAAGGAGTTCGCCGACATCGATGTGTTCGACATCGAGATCGATGAGCGCGACCCGGCGGCCTTCATCGAGACCGTGGCCCGCCTGGAGCCCTCCTTCGGCGGCATCAACCTGGAGGACATCAAGGCCCCCGAGTGCTTCATCATCGAGGAGGCCCTGAAGGCCCGGATGGACATCCCGGTCTTCCACGACGACCAGCACGGCACCGCCATAGTCGTCAGCGCGGCCATCCTCAACGGCCTGCGGGTGGTGGGCAAGGACCTAGACCAGGTGCGCCTGGTCACCGCCGGGGCCGGGGCGGCGGCCCTGGCCTGCCTGGGGCTCCTGGTGGACCTGGGCCTGCCCCAGAAGAACATCACCGTCACCGACATCGCCGGGGTGGTCTACAGGGGCCGCACCGAGGAGATGGACCCCTACAAGGGCCGCTATGCGGTGGATACCCCCCACCGCACCCTGGAGCAGGCCCTGGAGGGGGCCGACATCTTCCTCGGGCTCTCCGCCGCCGGGGTGCTCAAGGCCGAATGGCTGGCCAAGATGGCCGAGCGACCCATCGTCATGGCCCTGGCCAATCCGACCCCGGAGATACTCCCGGACCTGGCCCGCGCCGCACGCCCGGACGCCATCATCGCCACCGGGCGCTCGGACTTCCCCAATCAGGTCAACAACGTCCTGTGCTTCCCCTTCCTGTTCCGCGGGGCCCTGGACTGCGGGGCCCGGGAGATCAACGCCGCCATGAAGGTGGCCGCGGTACGCGCCATCGCCGATCTGGCCCTGCAGGAGCCCTCGGACATAGTCCGCTCGGCCTATGGCGGGCAGAACCTCAAGTTCGGCCCCGAGTACCTGATACCGCGCCCCTTCGATCCGCGGCTCATGGGGCAGGTCGCCCCGGCGGTGGCCCGGGCCGCGGCGGAGTCCGGGGCGGCGCGCCGGCCCATCGCCGACCTCGATGCCTATGCCGAGTCCCTGAATCATCGGGTCTTCCGTACCGGCATGACCATGAAGGCGGTCTTCGACCAGGCCCGCGAGGCCCCCAAGCGGGTGGTCTTCGCCGAGGGCGAGGACGAGCGGGTCCTCCAGGCAGCCCAGCAGGCCAGAGGGATCGGCATAGCACGGCCTGTCCTGATCGGACGACCGGCCCTGATCGCGGCCAAGCTGGCGGACCTGGGGCTCTCCATGCGCTTAGGTGTGGACTGCGACCTCATCGACCCGCTGGACAACCCGCGCCACGAGGCCCATCTGGCCTGCCTCTACGCCGGGGTCAAACGCCACGGCTACTCCCCCCAGGAGGCCGACGAGGCCCTGTGCAACAATCGCACCGCCCTGGCCGCCGCGGTGCTCGGCGCCGGCGATGCCGAGGCCATGATCTGCGGCGTGGTTGGGCGCTTCGCCCACCACCTGCAACGGGTGGAGCGGGTCATAGGGCGGGCCCCTGGGGTCGAGCGCCTGACCTCCATGAATGGGGTGGTGCTGCACACCGGGACCCTGTTCATCGCCGACACCTATGTACAGCAGGACCCGGACGCGCAAGCCCTGGCCGAGATCACCCTGCTGTGCGCCGCCGAGGTGCGCCGCTTCGGCCTGGTGCCCAAGGTCGCCCTGGTCTCCCACTCCAACTTCGGCAGCCACGACACCCCCTCGGCACTCAAGATGCGCGAGGCCATGACCCTGATCCCTGCCCCTGGGCGAGATCGGCGCCTGGTTCGCGGCCCACCCGGGCCTGGGCGAGGTCCTGGACCGCAAGGGCGAGGGGCCCACCGATCCCATCTACATCTCCAACCACGCAGACCGCCTGCTGGGTGCCGAGCACGGCTACGGCCAGGCGGAGCGCCCGGAGGACTACCTGCAGGCCTTCACCGATTACCTGAAGGGTCACGGCAACGAGATCCCGGCCCTGCTCACCGTGCTCACCCGG
>DYRB01000153.1 GCA_020718945.1 Lamprocystis purpurea
CCCAGTGGACCCTGACCGCCGCCGAACTGGCCGGTGGCTTCGCCGCTGCGGCCCCGGCCGGCCGAGGCGCCGCCCCGCCACCGGTGGATCTGCCCGAGCCTGGGCCGACGCCTGCCCCGGTGCCTGCCCCGGCGTCGGCCGCTCAGGCGCAGACCGGGCCCCGGCCGGCACCCGAGGCCCCGGACCGCCTCGACCCTGCCGACCTGGCGGCCATCGAGGCCCTGATGGCCCGTCAGATTCGCCCCCTGCGGGAACAACTTGACGCGGCGGAGGACCGGGTACGACTGCACGACATCCTGGGCGGTATCGGAACCCTGTTCGGCATCGCCGGGCTGGCCCTGTGGTGGGACAACCGGCGGCGCCGGGGACAGGGCGGTAGCGGGTGAGCGTACCGGTCCTGGCGGGGCTCCCCGCCGCCCCCTGGCTGGCCGAACGGGACCCGCGCCTGCGGGTCCTGGCCGCCCTGGGCTTCGCCGGGGTGACCGTCGGCCTGACCCGCCCCGCCGCCCTGGTCGCGGCCCTGGGTCTGGCCCTGACCCTGGCCCTGGTCGGTGGGCTCGGCGGGGCCGCCCTGCTGCGCCGCCTGCTGGCCCTGGAGGGTCTGCTCCTGGTCCTGGTCGCGACCCTGCCCTTCAGCGTCCCCGGCGATCCCCTCTGGACCTGGGGGCCGCTGACTGCCAGCCACGCCGGCCTGACCCTGGCCCTGACGGTCCTGGCCCGGGCCAGCGCCATAGCCTTGGCCCTGGCGGCCCTGGTGGGGACCCTGGAGCCCGTCGCCCTGGGCCATGCCCTGGGTCGGCTGGGGGTCCCCGAGCGTCTGGTCCACCTGTTCCTGTTCACCCTGCGCCACATCCAGTCCCTGCACGGGGAGTACGCCCGCCTGCGCCTGGCCATGCGCGCCCGGGGCTTCGTCCCGCGCAGCGGCCGCCACACCTGGGACGCCCTGGGTTGGCTGGTGGGCATGCTGCTGGTGCGCAGCCTGGGCCGGGCCCGCCGCACATTGGCGGCCATGCGCTGCCGTGGCTTCCAGGGGCGGCTCTATCTGCTCGATGACCTCGCCTGGACCGCCGCCGACACCCGGCTGGCCGCCGTCCTGGCCCTGACCCTGACGTCCCTGCTGGCCCTGGAGCACCTGCCATGACCGAGCCGCTGCTGGAACTGCGCCGGGTCGGCTTCGACTACCCGGGGCGGACTGTCCTGACTGGGGCGGACTTCGCCCTGCATCCCGGCGACCGGGTGGCCCTGGTCGGGCCCAACGGGGCCGGCAAGAGCACCCTGCTCCACCTGATGATGGGGCTGCATCGGCCCACTGCGGGAGAGGTCTGGGCCTTCGGCCGGGTGCGTCGCAGCGAGGCGGAGTTCCGCGAGGTGCGCGGCCGGGTCGGGCTGCTGTTTCAGGAGGCCGATGACCAGCTCTTCTGCCCGACGGTGCTGGAGGACGTCGCATTTGGCCCCCTGAATCTGGGCCGCAGCCCCGCCCAGGCCAGGGCCGACGCCGAGCAGACCCTGGCCGTCCTGGGCCTGGCCGGCTTCGCCGCCCGGGTCACCCATCGCCTGTCCACCGGGGAGCGGCGCCTGGTGGCCCTGGCCACGGTGTTGGCCATGCATCCCCAGGTCCTGCTGCTCGACGAGCCCACCAGCGGCCTGGACGAGGCGACCGAGGCACGCATGACCGAGCACCTGATCGGGCTGCCCCAGGCCATGGTCATTGTCTCCCACGACCGGGTCTTCCTCGGGCGGCTGGCCAACCGTGCCGCCCTGCTCGCCGACGCCCGGCTGCTGGAGGCGACGCTGCACAGCCACCCCCATACCCACAGCCATTTGCACATACACCCGGTAGGGGAGATGCAGGCCGGGCACGGCGACGGCTTGCCCCAGCACCGCCATGGGCACGGGGTGGCGGAAGAGGGGAGGGATGAGGTGGGTGACCCGGACTGAAGGCCGGTGCTCGGTCCTGGCGGCGTCGGGATCGATCCGGCCGGGGATCCCGGTCAGGGGACGAACGGCGGCTGGCGTGGGGCAGAACCCCTGTCAAGCATTCGCTACACCGATCCCAGCCTGGGCCTCGGCCCTGGCCCTGGCCGGCAGCAACTCCAGGTTTTGCGTCCGCATCGGTGCCCGTGGGAGCGGCGCCTCGCCGCGACCGCGTAGCGTGGCCACCGGGCTCGCTGCGCTTCGCCCGGTCGCGCCGAGGCGGCGCTCCCACGGTGCTTCTGACCGCGATGTTGAGCGGTGGGCTCAGACTTGGAATTGCTGCCTGGCCGGCCTGTACCACCAGCGCCCCAGCCGGGCGTGGAAGGACTCGTGGGCAGAGAGCAGGGCCGGGGTGAAGATCAGCACCAGCACAGTCGCGAACCCGATACCGAAGGCCAGGGACACCGCCATGGGGATGAGGAACTGGGCCTGGAGGCTGGTCTCGAAAATCAGCGGGCCCAGACCGACCACCGTGGTAGCCGAGGTCAGCAGCATGGCCCTCAGGCGCGAGCAGGCCGCCTCCACCAGGGCCGTATCGACATCCATACCCTCGTGGCGCAGGTCCTGGTACATGCTGACCAGGATGATGGCGTTGTTGACCACGATGCCGGACAGGCCGAAGAGCCCGAACAGGGACAGTAGCGTCAGGTCGATGCCCAGCAGCCAGTGCCCGACCACCGCCCCCACCAGCCCCAGGGGGATGCTGGTCATGACCACCAATGGCCAGCCCCAGCTTGAAAACACCGCCGCCAGGATGAGGAAGATCATGCCGAGCCCGAGGACCAGGCCCAGTTGCATGTCCCCCAGGGTCTCGCGCTGGTCGGCGGCGCGCCCCTCGAAGCTGTAACCGACCCCGTAGCGGGCCACCAGGGGCGGCAGCAGGTCCTCGGTGAGGGTCGCCTGGACCGAGTCCGGGGTGTTCTCGGCGCGGTTGATGTCGGCGCTGACCTCCACCGCCAGGCGCCCCTCGGCATGGCGCAGGGCCTCGAAGCCGCGGCGGGTCTCCCAGTTCGCCACCGTGTCCAGGGGCACGAAGTCGCCGTTGGGCAGGCGGATGCGCAGGCGCTCCAGGGCGTCCAGGCGGCTGCGCTCGGCCCGCGGCAGCAGGACCCGCACCTCCAGCTCGTCCGGACCGGACTGGACGAGTTGGGCCAGGTGGCCGTCGAAGGCGGCGCGCAACTGGGTCCCCAGGAGTTGGGTGGTCACCCCCAGGGCCTGACCCGCCGGGGAGACCCTATAGATGAGCTGTTCCCGCCCGAAGGGCATGTCGTCGATGATCCCCGATACCCCCGGCACCCCTTCCAGGCCCTGGGCCAGGTCCAGGGCCGCGGCCTTCAGGGCCTGGGCGTCGTCGCCGGTGAGACGGACATTCAGGTCCCGCCCCGGGGGGCCGGCCCGGCGCGCCGATATGGCCAGGCTCTCCAGACCGGCGGGCATCCGGACCTGCTTGCGCCAGGCGGCGAGGAAGGTCTCGTTGCGGACGCTGCGGTCCTCCGAGGGGATCAGTTCCACCAGGATGGAGGCGAGCTGGTCGCCCTTGGCCCCGGACCCCGACTCCACCGATACCGTGGTCCCCAACCGCGCCACCGCCGCCTCCACCAGGCCGCCCCCCAGCCCCTGGTCGGTGGCCTTGAGGGCCCGCTCCAGCTCGGCGAGGAAGGCGGCGGACTGCTCCCGCGGGGTCCCGGCCACGAAGGTGGCATTGGCGAAGACGATCTGCCCCTCCGGCGAGGGGAAGAACACGAAGGCGATGCGCCCCCCCGCCAGCAGCCCCACGGACAGCAGCATCAGTACCGCCACCAGGGCGATGGTGACAAAGCGTCGGCGCACGGCGGCGGTCACCAGGGGGCGATAGAGACGGTCGCGGAACCGGTCGAAACCGGCATCCACCCGCTCCCGCCAGCGCGGCTTGGTCTCCTTGACCTGGTGGCTGAAGGCCGAGCGCAGATGGGCCGGCATGATGAGGAAGACCTCCAGCAGGGAGGCGATCAGGACCATGATGGCGACGAAGGGGATGTCCCCGAGGATATTGCCCATGACCCCGCCCACCATCATCAGGGGCAGGAAGGCGGCCACGGTGGTCAGGGCCGAGGCGGTGATGGGCCAGAACATGCGCCTGGCCCCGGCGATGGCCGCCTCCGCCGGGGACAGCCCGGCGCGGAAGCGCGACTCGGCGTATTCGCCGATGACGATGGCGTCGTCGTCGATCACCCCCAGGGTCAGCAGCAGCCCGAACAGGCTGATCATGTTGATGGTCCCGCCGAAGGCCCAGAGCAGGGCCAGGGCGGCGAGGTAGGCGACCGGGATGCCCATGGCCACCCACAGGGCCACCCGCCCGGGTAGGAAGACATAGAGCAGGATGAGGACCAGCAGGAAGCCCTGGATGCCGTTGTCCGTGAGCAGGTCGATACGGTCGCGGATGAGCTGCCACTGCTCGTCGAAGACATTGACCTGGATGGAGGGCGGCAGGGTCGGTCGGGTCTCCGTCAACCATTGGTCGAAGAGCTTGGCCGCGCGCAGCGAGTGTCCGGTCTCGGCGCGCTGGACCAGAAGTTCCACCGTCGCCTGGCCCTGGGGGGCCGGGGTCCCAGCCATCGCTTCCGCATCCCCTGGGGTCTGAACCGGGATCTGGCGCAGGGTCAGGGACGCGGGCCGCGCCTCCCGGACCAGGGTCGCCACGTCCCCCAGGCGCACCAGGCCGCGGCTGTCGCTGACCACCGCCAGGTCCTCGAAGGCGATGGCCTCCCGGCGCTGCTCCAGGCCGCGGATCTCCCGGGCCCCGTCGGCCTCCCCCGCCAGCCCCGAGGGCAGGTCCTGGGCGAGGCGCCCGACCTGCTCGCCGATGCCGTCCAGGGACAGCCCCAGGGTCTCCAGGACCCGGCCCGGGACCTCGATGGCGATGCGCTCGTCGGGCAGACCGGCTATGTCCACCCGGTCTATGCCCCGGGCCAGCAGGTCGCGCTCGAACTGGCGCACCCAGGGGCGCAGATCCGCCAGGCTGGGCCCGGAGACCAGGACCCGGGCCACCGACTCGTAACGCGATATGCGGCTGATCTGGGGGGTCTCGGCGTCCTTGGGCAGGTTGCGGAACTCGTCCACCCGCTGGCGGACCTGGTCCAGGGCCAGCAGGGGGTCGGTCCCTTCCACCAGCTCCAGGGACAGGCTGGCGACCCCCTGGGTCGAGGTGGAGGTCAGCTTCTTCAGGCCATCGACGGTCTTGAGCCGCTCCTCGAAGGGGATGACGATGCCGCTCTCCACGTCCTCCGCCGAGGCCCCGCTCCACAGCACCCGCACCGAGATCACGTCCAGGGCGAAGGTGGGGAAGAACTGGATGTTCATCCGCGTCAGGGCCACGCCCCCGAGGGCGAAGATGACGATCATCATCAGGTTGGCCAGCAACCCGTGACGGGCGAAGACGGCGATCAGACCCCGCTTCATTGTCCGGCCCCGGCCCCGGCCCCGACCTGGGCCCCGACCCGAGTCAGCCCCCCGGTCTCGCCCAGGTCCTCGACCTTGAGCCCGTCCACCGCATTGGGCAGGTGGGTGGTCATGACCCGGGACCCGGCCGCGAGCCCCGGGGCCCGCACCAGGCCCTGGGCGGAGCCGGCCTCGCCGATCTCGCCCACCCGCTCCACGGGCAGGGCCCGCAGGCGCCCGTCCACCACGGCATAGATGCGCTCGCCGCCGTTCAGGGCGGCATAGGGCAGGGCCACCGTGTCCGCCGCCACGGGGCGCTCCAGGGTCAGGTCCACGAAGGCCCCGAGCGGCAGGTCGGCGTCCGGCTCCAGACGCAGCAGGGCATCCACCCCGCGGGCGTCGGCCTCCCCGGCCAGGCGGTCCAGGATCGCGCCGAAGCCCCGCCCGGCATGGCGGGCACGGGCCTGCAAGCGCTCGCCCCGGGCCAGGGCGGCGCGCAACTCCTGGCTGCGGTCGCCGGGGATCTTGGCGCGCAGATAGAGCCCGTCGTGGGGATAGAGGGTGAGGATGGTCTGATTGGGCTGGACCTGGTCCCCGGCGGCGGCCTCCACCACCCCGATGCGGGCGTCGAAGGGGGCCCGGACCTCGCCCCGGGCCGCGTCGCGCTCGGCCTCCGCCAGCTTGGCCTCGAGGACCGCCAGGCGCGCCGGGTGCTCGTTGATGGCCTGCTCGCGCAGGGTCGCCGCCAGCCGGGCCCGGGCCAACTGCTCCCGGGCCTGGTCCACGTCGGCGGCGGTCCCCAGGCGTTGGGCCTGGACCTTGTCGGCCCGACCCAGGGCCGCCTCGGCCAGGTCCATCAGGGCCCGCTCCTGGGTCAGGGCCTCGCGGTCGTGGCGCAGCTTGAGCTGCTCCCTGGCCACCTCGGCCCTGGTCTGGGCCAGGCGGGGTTCCAGGTCGCGGGGGTCCATGCGGGCCAGCAGGTCCCCGGCGGCCACCCGGTCGCCGTCGCGCACCCTGACGCTGAGCAGGCGCCCGGCCACCGGGGCCGAGGCACGCACCCGGTCCGGGGCCTCGACCCGACCGAACAGGGCCAGGGTGGGGCTGTGATCGGCGGGGCTGACCGTCTGGGTCTCCACCCGCCAGACCCGCTCCTGGGGGGCAGCGGCGGCGGGCTTAGGGCGGGTCGTCTTGAGGAGCACGAAACCCCCGACACCGAGCAGGACTATCACCAGGGGGAGGATACGGCGCAGGAACATGGGCGGGACTCTCGGCGAAAGGGCAGGGCGCGGCAGGTCCGGGCCGGATGGCGGGCATTGTCACCGGGGCCAGGGGTCAGGGGAATGGCTTTCCGCAATGCTGGGAAATAGGCATCAGGGGGAGGCATCAGCCCGCAACGGCCACGGGGCCGCGGACAGACCCATCTGGGTCTTCAAAGCCCCCGACTGCACCCAGGTCGCGACCACCCGCCGGGATCTCAAGTGACCCGGCCATCACCCGGGCCCTGCGCCGGGCCCTG
>DYRB01000154.1 GCA_020718945.1 Lamprocystis purpurea
CAGGATCCGCCGCGCGCTGGCTTTGATGGTTCCATGGGAACAAATCCGCAATGAGGAAAACTATTTTTCACCGACCAGCGTCCTGATCCTGCCGTTCGCCGGCTATGAATCGCCGACCGGCATCGCCGCCGCCGACCCGCCGTTCAAGGCGGCCTATCTGAACGCAGAGGAGATCTGGACCATGTTGCAACAGGTCTCCTCGACACCGACAGCGTCGTCGCCCTCATCGGGCCCGAGGCCCCTTAGGACAGGCTGCCAATGCCGGAGACAGTCTGCCTGGTTCCCGCTTGCCACTCCCTCAATCAGGCGGCATCCCCCACCGGAAACACCACCAGATGGTCCGCCTCCAGCCGCACCCCGATGTCGTCCCCCAGGGCGTGCTGGTGGTGGCTGGGGACCAGGCAGAGGACCTGGGTGCCGCTGGCCAGGCGTAAGGTGTAGAGGTACTCGGCGCCGCGGAAGGCGCGGCCCACCACGGTGGCGCGGCGCGGGCTGGACTCGTCGTAGAGCATGTCGTCCGGGCGGATCAGGACCTCCACCGCCTGCCCGGCGGGCAGGCCGTGGGGCTGGGTGCCGGCCACCCGACCCAGCTCGGTCTTGACCCTCAGTTCGTCCGCCACGGTCCCCGGCAGCAGCACCCCCTGGCCGATGAAGTTGGCGACGAAGCGGTCCGCCGGCTCGTGGTAGAGCCCGAAGCCGGTGCCCCATTGGCGCACCCGCCCCTGGCCTAGGACGGCGATCTGGTCGGCCATGGCAAAGGCCTCCATCTGGTCGTGGGTGACCAGGATGGCGGTGATGCCGTCGCCCTTGAGCAGGTCCCGGACCTCCCGGGCCAGGGCCTCGCGCAGTTCCGTGTCCATGCTGGAGAAGGGCTCGTCGAGCAGGAGTATCTCCGGCCTCGGGGCCATGGCCCGGGCCAGGGCGACGCGCTGCTGCATGCCCCCGGAGAGCTGGTGGGGATAGCGCCGGGCAGCGTCCTTCATGCCCACCAGGTCCAGCAACTCCGCCACCCGGGCGCCGCGCTCGGCCTTGGTCATCCCGCGCAGGCCAAAGGCGATGTTGCCCTCCACGCTCAGATGGGGAAACAGGGCGAAGTCCTGGAACACCATGCCCACCCGTCGCTGCTCCGGGACCAGGGTCTGGCCCGGGGCGGAGACGCAGCGGCCCTGGAGCCAGACCTCCCCGGCACTCACCGGCTCGAAGCCGGCGATGGCCCGCAGCAGAGTGGTCTTGCCGCAGCCGCTGGGCCCCAGCAGGCAGCCGATGGCCCCCTGTTCCAGCATGAAGGAGACCCCCGCCACCACGGGCTTGCCCGCGTAGGCGACGGCTACATCGCGGACCTCAAGCTGTATCGGCATCGCGGGACCTGGTAATGGATCGGCTCAACAGGATAACCGGCAGGAGCCCCGCCAGGACTATGGTCAGGGCCGCCGGGCCGCTGTCGGCCAGGCGCTCGTCGGCGGCCAGCTCGTAGGCGCGCACCGCCAATGTGTTGAAGTTGAAGGGGCGCAGGACCAGGGTGGCCGGCAGTTCCTTGAGCACATCGACGAACACCAGGAGCAGGGCGGTGAGCAGGCTGCCGCGCAGCATGGGGACGTGGACCCGGCGCAGTATCTCCCCGGGCCTGTAGCCCAGGGAGCGCCCGGCCTCGTCCATGGAGGGGCGGATCTTGCCCAGGCCCGCCTCCACGGTCTGGAGGGCCACCGCCAGGAAGCGCACCAGATAGGCGAAGACCAGGGCGACCAGGGTGCCGCTCAGGAGCAGCCCGGTGGACAGCCCCAGGGTGGCCCGCATCCAGGCGTCGATGCCGTGATCCAGCCAGGCGAAGGGGATCAGCACGCCGATGGCGATCACGGTCCCCGGCACCGCATAGCCCAGCCCCGCCACCCGCACCGCGGCGCGCACCCCCCGGGACGGGTGCAGGCGCCGGCCGTAGCCCAACAGCAGGGCCAGGGCCAGGGCCAGCAGGGCGGTCCCGGCGGCCAGGGTCAGGGTGTGCAGGACCAGGGTGAAGAAGGTCGCGTCGTAGGCGGTGCGGGCAATGGTGGCGGACCACCAGGCGAGCTGCCCGGCGGGGATCAGGAAGCCGAACAGGACCGGGACCAGGCAGAAGCCGAAGGCCGCCGCCGCCCGCCAGCCGCCCAGGCGATGGCGCTGTATGGCCTGCTCGCGCTGGCTGGTGTGGTGATAGCGGGCGCGGCGCCGGGAGAAGCGCTCCACCAGGATCAGGATCAGGACGAAGCCCAGCAGCACCGCCGAGAGCTGGGCCGCCGCAGCGGCGCTACCCAGGCCGAACCAGGTGCGGAAGATGCCGGTGGTGAAGGTGGCCACGCCGAAGTATTGGACTGTCCCGTAGTCCGCCAAGGTCTCCATCAGGGCCAGGGACAGGCCGGCCACTATGGCCGGCCGGGCCAGGGGCAGGGCGACGGTGAAGAAGGTCCGCCAGGGGCCGTTGCCCAGGGTCCGGCTGACATCCAGGACGCACAGGGACTGCCCCAGGAAGGCGGCCCGGGCGAGCAGGTAGACATAGGGATAGAGCACCAGGCCGAGCATGACCGCGGCCCCGGGCAGCGAACGGACCTGGGGGAACCCATAGTCCCCGAAGCCCCAGCCCGTGGCGGCGCGCAAGGCCGTCTGCACCGGCCCGGCGAAGTCCAGCAACCCCGTGTACGTATAGGCAATGATGTAGGCCGGCATGGCCATGGGCAGCAGCAGGGCCCACTCGAAGACCCCGCGCCCGGGGAAGCGGCACATGCTGGTCAGCCAGGCGGTGCCGACCCCGCCGATCAGGGTCCCCAGGGCCACCCCGGCCATGAGCAGCAGGGAGTTGGTCACATAGTCCGCCAGCACCGTCTCGGCCAGGTGCCGCCATTCATCGCCGGAGGGGACGAACAGGAACCCGACCACCACCAGGACCGGCAGGGCCAGGACCAGGGCCAGGGCGGCGATGCCCGGGCCCCAGCCACCGCGGCCCGGCATGGTCCCGGGCAGGGCGGTCTTGGGCAGGGACGGGGCCCCCAATGGGGCCGCCAGATCGGTCAAGGTCGGCTACTTCCAGCCGGCGCGGTCCATGAGCTTGGTCGCCTCGGCGTTGAAGTCCCCGAGCTTGGCCAGGTTCAGGGTGTCGGCCTTGAAGGTCCCCCATGCCGCCAATGTGGGGCCCACCGGGACCCCGGCGACCACCGGGTACTCGCCGTTGACCTGGGCGTACCAGGCCTGGGACTCGGGTCCGGCCATGAACTCCAGGAGCTGGATCGCCTCGGCCTTGTGCTTGGCGGCCTTGGTGACCGCCGCCCCGCTGACGTTCACATGGGCGCCCCGGCCTTGGGTCCCCGGGCCGTCCTGGTTGGGCCAGAACACGCCCATCTGCTGGGCGGCGGCCTGCTCGGCCGGGTCCTTCGAGGTCAGCATCCCCGCCAGGTAGTAGGTGTTGGCGATGGCGAGGTCGCACTGGCCGGCGGCGGCGGCCTTGATCTGGTCCCGGTCCCCGCCCTGGGGCGGCTTGGCGAAGTTGGCCACCAGGCCCCGGGCCCAGGTCTCCGTGGCGGGCTGGCCGTCGGCGGCGATCAGGGAGGCGACCAGGGACTGGTTGTAGATGCTGTCGGAGCCGCGCACGCAGACCTTGCCCTTCCACTTCGGGTCCGCCAGGGCCTCGTAGCTGGACAGGCCGGCCGGATCGACCTTGCCCTTCACGAACAGGATGGGCCTGGCCCGGAGCGACAGCCCGAACCAGTGCCCCTCCGGGTCCCGGTAGGCGGCCGGGATGGCCGCCTCCAGGGCCGGGGAGGTCGCCGCCTGGGTCACCCCGGCGGCCTTGGCCCGGCCCAGACGGCCGG
This sequence comes from Lamprocystis purpurea, assembly GCA_020718945.1. Lineage (GTDB taxonomy): Bacteria > Pseudomonadota > Gammaproteobacteria > Chromatiales > Chromatiaceae > DYRB01. Next base: position 3,837 of record DYRB01000154.1, read on the forward strand.
CGTCGGTGGTCACCAGCAGGTCTGCCGGGGAGGCGTCGCCCTCGCTCTGGAGCCGGGTCAGGAGGGCGTCCTCCTTGCCCGTCACCAGGTTGACCTGGATGCCGGTCTGGGCGGTGAAGCGGTCCAGCAGGGGCTTGATCAGGTCCTCCTTGCGGGCGGAGTAGAGGTTCACCTCGCCAGCGGCCTGGGCAGGCAGGCCGGTGAAGGCGGCGAGGGCGGCGATGAAGAGGACGGGGGCGAATCTGAACACGGGGCGGGACTCCTGGGGTCTGGCAAGGAATGAACCTGGAAAGAATAATTCGGCCGCAAATTACGCAAATTAACGCAAATGGCCCGGTCGTTTAGGCAGAGTCCGCAGGTCACCCGCAGGATCCACCGGACGCCGACACCAGACTCTTGTCTATTTGCGTCCAGTTGCGTTCATTTGCGGCTGGATTGCCCTTCTTAGGATGAAGGTTGGCGCCTGGACCCGGGGGCCCGTCCTGGGCACCCGGCGGGCGGCTTGGGGTAGATTAATGAGAAGAATTCCTATCCGCAAGCCCCAGTTGCAACCTGGGTCTCCCGGCGGTGCCGCCGGCGCCCCTTGCGCCGCAGCGAAGGGAGCGCTTAACATCCCTCGCGACAGCCCCGAGCCTGGTTGTTATCACATTGAATTAACAGACTATATTGCCCGATCCGGGCTAGGGTGGGCGGCATGACCGAGACGAGCCAGGGCCGCATCGCCCAGATCGATGTGCTGCGCGGCTTCGCCGTCCTGGCGGTGGCCTGGATCGGGGTGGCCGCCTTCGGCCTGCCCTACGGGGCCAACGCCTTGCCGACCCTGCTCGGCACCCAGAGCACCCTCAACCTGGCCCTGTGGGCGTCCACGGATGTCTACATGCAGGGGGCCGTGCGGGGGGTCTTCTCCATGCTGTTCGGGGCCAGCGCCCTGATACTGCTGGCGGAGGACCGCCTGGTGGCGGGCGGGGTCGCCCAGGTGGATCGCTTCTACCGGCGCAACCTCAGCCTGATGCTGTTCGGCATCATCCATGGCTATCTGTTGCTGTGGCCCCATGACGTGCTCTACGCCTATGGGCTGCTCGGCCTGTTCATATTCCCCCTGCGCCGGGCCCCGGCCTGGGCCCTGCTCGTGGCGGGGGTGGCCATGCAGGCGGTGGCGGCGGTGGAGATCGACTGGGGCCTGGTCCTGGGCTGGCTGCGCGGTCTGGCTCAGGCCCAGGCCCAGGCCCCGGAGGCGGCCCTGGGCGCGGCCTCGCCCCAAGAGGGGGCGCGCTTCTTCAACTGGTTGCGGGTACAGATGGCCCAGGACATCCAGACCTACAGGTCCGGCTACCTGGACATCTTCGCCGCCCAGGTGGGGGAGGTGGCGGCCCAGCAGTCCACGGTCTTCTACAAGCGCCACCTCTACGAGATCGGCGGCATGATGATGATCGGCATGGCCCTGTACCGCTGGGGGGTGCTGTCCGGGCGCAGCCCCTGGGGGCTCTATCTGGCCCTGGCGGTCCTCGGCCTCGGGCTGGGGGGCTGGCTGCGCGGGGCGGACATCTACCCGATCTGGGTCCAGGGCTTCGACCCATTGGCCCTGGTCCAGGCCCGGGAGGGGAGCCTGGACCTGGGTCGGCTGCTGGTGGCCCTGGGCCAAGTGGGGCTGATCGGGCTCCTGTGCCGGTGGCACCGGGCCGCCTGGCTGACCGGTCCCTTGGCCGCCACCGGGCGCCTGGCCCTCACCCACTACCTCTCCCAGACGGTCCTGTTCATCGGCCTGTTCTACGGCCTGGGGCTCGGCCTATTCGCCACCCTGGAGCGCTGGCAACTGGCCCTGATCTGCCTGGCGGTCTGGGCCTTGCAGATCGGCTTCAGCCTGCTCTGGCTGCGGCACTTCCGCTATGGCCCCCTGGAGTGGTTGTGGCGGTGCCTGATCTATGGGCGGGTCCAGCCCATGCGGGTCATTGCCTAGCGCCCCAATTCGCCCAGACCTGGGAACCTCGCGGTGAGCCCCACCGGGACCGGACAGTCCGGGATTCCGTCATGGCTGATCGTTTTTACGGGGGCGCCAACCCTGCGGTGGCAGGCACCCGTGGGAGCGCCGCCCCCGGCGCGAGGCATCGTCTTCCAGATGGGTTCCTGGAAAAGGCCCCGTCGCGGCGAGGGCGCCGCTCCCAGGGCCCGCTGGGCTTCGATGACAATCACCGACCAAACGGGGCGGGGCTGCAAGCCCAGTCCCGCGTGGGGATAACCCGGATTTCATCTTCGGTCTTGGTGTGGACGGCATTAAACCGGGATTTCCACCACGCACTCTGTTTGATCTCTTGAGAGCAGATACCTAATCCCTTGATCGAATGTGGCGAGGGCCGCGGCGTGACTCAGGGCGACCGCCAACAAGTGGGCGTCTGTGACCTGCCGGTAGCCTAGAATCCGCTCCTGGTGAAAGTGAGGTGATGTGCCGAGATCGACATCATCGGGGACAAAGACATGGTCGGGAAGGCGCGTCATCGCCCGGAGCAGTTCGAACGCCTCCCGCGGGTCTTTGGCCCCAGGAAGGGCCTTGGCGTTGGACGACACGCGCAGAAAGCCCGCTTGAGTCGGCGGGCAGGTCGCCCAGCCGCTGGCGCGGTGGCTGGCGAACCAGGCGTGCGCCGCACCGTGGTGGACATGGTTGGGCCAAGCCAGGGCGACCAGCACGTTGACGTCCAACAAGGCGATCAATGGTCGTCCTCCAGGGCCCGGCGCACCGTCTCTTCGCCGATCAGGGGCAGATCGCCTTCGACAACAAAGACCGGAAAGCCGTTGCTGCTGCCTAGTTGCGGTGTGGGCCGGAGCCCCTTGCGAGCCAGCTCAGAGATCACGCGCCCCATGGGCTTGCCCTGGATGCGTGCCAGTTCTTTGGCGGTGCTGAACACGTCGTCGTCGATCTGAACTGTGGTGCGCATGGCAGGACCTTCGGCGGATAAAGGAGATGCGCGGATGCTAGCACATCACCGCTTCGAAGGCAGGGCTGCCTCGCCGTGCCGCGTGGGCGTCGGGATCGGCTTGCCCATGTGCG
>DYRB01000155.1 GCA_020718945.1 Lamprocystis purpurea
AGCAGCCGCCGACGGGCCTGCGCCGGGACATCCGAATGGAAGGCAGTCAGGGCCGCCTGCTCGTCTACGAGCCAATGGAGCCGGGCGGCGGTGATGGGCTCGCAGGGGAAGCGCAGGGCGGTGAGATAGATGTCGCGGCGGCGCAGCGCTGTGCCATCAAGGGGGCCATCGAGGGGCTGGTCGGCGCCCAGGTCCGTGGCCTCATCGAGCACCGCGGTCAGGTCCGCCAGGTCGATGCGGCCCTCGGCGAAGTAGGCGCGGAAGCGCTCCGGGGGCAGATAGCCGCGGGTCCCGGTGACACGGCGGGCGGTCGCCAGGGCCTGGGGGAAGGGCAGGTGCTGGAAGCCGTGCAGGGTGTTGTGGTGGACGAAGTCGCGGATGGGGGCCTGCCCGGGCAGGACATGTTCCAGGTGGGCCACCAGGGCGCGGATCTGGGTGCGGATGTCGCCCGCGGGCGCTGCGTGTTCGCTCATGGCGTCTCCCCCGGGGTCCGGCTAAAAGGCTGCGCTCAGGGACGCCAGGGTCGCCTGGGACAGGCGCAGGGCCGGGGCCGGGAACAGCCCCAGCAACAGGATCCCCGCGGTCAGGGCGGCGGCGGCCCAGACCTCGCTGCCCTTCATATCGGCCACGCCGCGCATCTGTGGCCGCACCGGGCCGGTGAACAGCCGCCCGACGGTGCGCAGGGCATAGGCGGCGCTGATCAGGACCCCGACGCTGAGCAGCACCATGAGCCAGCCCCAGCGGGCGAAGCCGCCGATCAGGGCATGCAGCTCGGCCACGAAGCCCGCCGTCCCCGGCATGCCCACAGCGGCGATGAAGGCGAGGATGGTGAAGAAGGCGAAGCGCGGGGTGACCCGCATGAGCGAGCTGTAGTGGCCTATGTCGCGGGTGTGGGTGCGCTCGTAGAGCAGGCCCACCAGCAGGAACAGGGCGCCGGCCACCAGGCCGTGGGCCACCATCTGCATCAGGGCCCCGGTGAAGCCGGTGGCGTTCAGGGCGGCTATCCCCACCAGGACCACGCCCATGTGGCTGATGGACGAGTAGGCGATCATGGCCTTGAGGTCGGTCTGGCGCCAGGCGAGCAGGCCCCCGTAGACCAGGCTGATCAGGGCTATGCCGACCAGCACCCCTTGCAGGGCCTCCGCCGCATCCGGGAGCAGGACCACGGCGCGCAGCAGGCCGTAGGAGCCCATCTTGAGCAGTATGCCGGAGAGCAGGATGCTCACCGGGCTCGGGGCCTCGACATGGGCCAGGGGCAGCCAGCCGTGGATGGGGAAGATGGGCATCTTGACCCCGAAGCCGATGAGGAAGCCCAGGAAGATCAGGACCTGGGTATCCGCCGGCAGGGCCGGGGCCCCGCGGCCCATGTCCGCCATGGCGAAGCTGTGGCCGGGGACCGCGTCGAACAGGAGCAGCAGCGAGATCAGCATGAACACCGACCCGCCCATGGTGTAGAGGACGAAGTTGAGTGAGGCCCCGGCCCGCCCCTTACCGCCCCAGCGGTCGATGAGGAAGAACAGCGGGATCAGGGTCAGTTCCCAGAAGACGTAAAAGAGGGCCCAGTCCTGGGCGGTGAAGACCCCCAGCATGGCCGATTCCAGGACCAGCATGAGCAGGTAGTAGCCCTTGGGCCTGTCCTGGATGGACTTGGATGCGGTGATGGCGACCAGGGCCAGCAGGGTGGCGAGCATCACCAGGGGCAGCGAGACCCCATCCAGCCCCAGGGCATAGGTGGTCCCGAGGCGGACATTCCACTTGATGGACTCGGCGTACTGCATCCCCGCCACCGAGGTATCGAAGCCCAGGGCCAGGGCCCAGGCCAGGATCAGGGTAGCCGAGGCCGCAACCAAGGCGATCCAGCGAATGGCCAGGGTGCGCTCGCCGGACAGCAGGGCAATCAGGGCGGCGCCGGCCAGCGGCAGGGCGAGCAAGAGTGAGAGGTAACCCATCACAGTCCCAGGGGCAGCAGTTTGGTTTAGGCCCGGGGTTCAGGACCCCGGGCCGGCGGACCCTCAGGTGGGTTGGGGGGAGGCGTCGGATACGGAGACCGGGGCCGGCATCCGCAGGGGTCGATAGCCGGTCTCGCCCAGGCGGTCGTATATGGCGTCCAGGGCGATATCCGTGGTGGCGAAGATGTTGTCGTGCCCCAGGTGCTCGATCAGGTGCGTGCGGTGCAGGACCTGCACCACCTGGCGCTTCATGCCGCTCAGGACCATGGTGATGCCGATGGCCCCCAGGCGCTCGATGAGGTGCTCCATGACCTCCTGGCCCGAGGCATCGAGTTGGTTGATGCCGTCGGCCACCACCAGGATGTACTTCGCATTGGGGTGGTCCGCCACCGCCGCCAGGACCGTATCCTCGAAGTAGGATACGTTGGCAAAGTAGAGCTGGCCATCGAAGCGGACCACAATGATGCGCTCGTCCGTCGGCAGGGTCGGGTGCACATGCAGGTCGCGCAGGGTGCCGTCGCCGAAGCGCCCCAGCAGGGCCACCCGCGGGGTCATGGTGCGGTAGAGGAAGAGCATGATCGCCAACCCGGCGCCCACCATGATGCCGTGGTCCAGGTGTGGGGCGAAGGCCAGGGTGGCGACGAAGGTCACGATAGCGGCCACGCCGTCGTGGACATGGGCCTCCCAGGCGTGGCGGATGGCCTGGAAATTGATCAGGCCGACCACGGCCATCATGATCACCGCCGCCAGCACCGACTGGGGCAGGTGGTAGAGCAGCGGGGTCAGGAACAGCAGGGTCACCAGCACCACCAACCCGGCGAAGACCGAGGACATCCCGGTGCGGGCCCCGGCATTGAGGTTGACCGCGGAACGCGAGAAGGACCCGCTCCCCGGGTAGGACTGGGTCAGGCTGCCGACGATGTTGGCGATACCCTGGCCGACCAGTTCCTGGTTGGGGTCGATGCGGTCCTTGGTCTTGGCGGCCATGGCCTTGGCGATGGAGATGGCCTCCATGAACCCCACCAGGGAGATGATGATGGCGCTAGGCAGCAGGTCCAGGGCCATCTTGGGGTCCAGGCTCGGCAGGGCCAGGGACGGCAGGCCCGAGGGGATGGCCCCGACCACCTGGCCGCCGTGCTCCGCGAAGCCCAGGGCCCAACTCGCCACCGTGGTCACGACCACCGCCACCAGGACCCCGGGGAGCTTGGGGACGTACTTTTTCAGGCCCCACATGATGGCGAACGCGGCCACGCCCATCAGCAGGGTCGGCAGGTGGGTGCCGCCCAACTGTTGCAGCACGGCCCAGATGTCCTGGGCGAAGTGCTCGCTGCGCGGCATCTTGACACCGAAGATCTTGTTGAGCTGGGACAGCCCGATGATGATGGCCGCGGCGTTGGTGAAGCCGACGATCACCGGGTGGGACAGGAAATTGACCACCACCCCCAGGCGAAAGACACCGAGGGTGAGCTGCACCAGCCCGACCAGCATGGCCATCAGGATGGCGAGGGCGACGTATTCGCTGCCGCCGACCTGGAACCCCTGCTGGGTCATCAGGGGGGCCAGGGCCGAGGCGGTCAGCAGCGACACCACCGCCACCGGGCCCGTGGCGAGCTGCTTGGACGAGCCCCACAGGGCCGCCACCATGCCGGGCAGGAAGGCAGCATAGAGGCCATAGTAGGCAGGCAGCCCGGCGAGCTGGGCATAGGCCATGGACTGGGGGATCAGGATCAGGGCGACGGTGATGCCGGCCACCAGGTCGGCGCGCAGGGTATCGGCCCCCAGGGGGAACCAACGCAGGAAGGGAAGGAACTTCTGAATCATGCCCATCGGTGCGCGCCATCCGCAGTCTTGAAGTGAAAGCCAAGGGCCCCGGCGGACCCGCCTCCCCAGGTGCTCGGGACAGATACCCCGGGGCCCGCCCTGGGCCCAAGAAACCGCCGGGGATCGTACCATATTTGTAATGCTGAATATACCGAAAGACTGGAGCACAACTCGGACCTGAGGAGAAAACACCTTATGTATCAATCACAACTAGGCAAGGTCGAGCCCCTGGCGGAGTACCGCATCGACCCCAACCCGATGCGCTACAGCCAGTTCGTGCCGCGCCTCTACGGCCTCTGCCTGGGGCTCGGCATGGAGCGCGGGCGCATCATGCCCTCGCGGGCCTTCTGCTCCGACGAGAGTCAGGGCTACCCGGTGATACTGCTGGCCAAGCACTTCGGGGCCTTCCCCTTCAACCACGGCCAGGTCGGCGGCATAGTCGCCACCGACCGCCACGGACCCCACGCCCACCACGGTCAGGACCTGGTCATAGTCCAGGCGAGCCATGTCGGCTACGACGCGGACAGCGGCACCTTCGGGGTCTACCGCCGCCTGCAGAGCGCCACCCATGAGTGCACCGACAGTTGCGGCAAGATCTGCGCCGTCCTCGGCTGGTACCGGGGCGAGTACCGCTTCGCCCAGGATCACATCCTGGTCGGCCGGGACCCGGCCGGGCCCGTGGCCATCATCGACAACCAGTTGCTCCGCCAGGACCGCAGCGAGGGCCTGATGCTGCACCTGGACGCCCTGGTGCGCTTTGACGCGCAAGGCCACCCGGCCTATGTCCGGTCGCTGAGTACCGCCAAGGTCTTCCACCTGGCCGACGGGCTGGCGGCGCGCCTGGGCGATTGTCTGCCGCCGACCCCCGCCCCCCTGGGCGCTGGCCTGACCCCGGACCTGTTCTATTTCCGGCGCGAGATTCAGAGCGACGAGGAGGGGCGCGGCCACCTGGAGCGCAACCTGATCCGCTTCATGCCCCAGATCGTCACCGCCGGGTCGCCGGCCCTGAGCGCGGCCAAGATCAACACCCAGATAGAATTCGACCGCGCCTACCGAACCCTGGTCCAGGAACCGGCCTACCGCGGCAAGCGGTTGCTGTTCGTCGCCGGGCTCAATATCGATGTCTCGCCCACCCCAGGGCGGCCCTTCCCGCTCACCAAGTTCATCCCCTGGGCCGCCTACTGGCAGCCCCCGAGCGGCCATGGCGAGACCTGGGAGCAGGACCAGGTCCTGGCCCGCCTGGGGGCCCAGGGGACCGACAACCCGCACCAGGTGGACCTGGAGGCGGCCATCCATGCCATGGAGCAGGTGGAGGGGGTGACGCTGAGGTTGCCCTGACGAGATAGGGCTCTTGACCTATCGGGACCCAGAGCCAAGGACGCTAGGCTTGCGGTCGGCCGGCATTGCTTGCACGAGCGCTCCCGGCAGGAAAGAGCAAAGCCTCTGTCGGTGAGGTTGTCCTCGCTGGCGTGGACTGGGCAACGACCCCGAGCGCAGTGTCCCGGTTATCCGCCACAGCACTGAACTTGAGGCTTGACTTTCCTTCATCTTGTATATACATTCTCTGCTGTCGGCCTTGGCGGCGTTGCCAGCAAAGAGGCTTGTTTTTGTTGCATGTGGATTGATTGCGTTAGGATTTGTATATACGTTTTGCGGGGTGATTGGTATGGCTCTAGTGTTGTCTAAGAAGGTGCGAGAAAAGCTGGCCAGCAAGACGCCGCCGGTCACAGAAGAAGAGATTCTCCAGAGTTACGCCAACCGTTCCGGGCGGTATCTCAGGGATACTCGGGAGCAACATCGGACGGACCCGCCGACCCTCTGGTTCCTCGCTGAGACAGATTTCGGCAGGGTTCTCAAAGTCGTTTTTATCCAGATGGGCGGCGATGTGGTCGTCAAGACCGCCTACGATCCCAACGCCACGGAGCGAAGGATCTACAGCACTTTCGGCGGAGTAACCTAGCTCCGGGCAGGGCTGCCCCTCTGCTTCAGCCGCGACAAACGGCGATGATCAATGCATGGGCAGCATTCGCCTGCGCATGCGGTGCCCTCAGCCAGGGCCAGGGTGATGCATTTCCGCGCGCCCTTTGAGCCGGCTAACGTGAGTGAGTCAGCTTATGAACACGAATACCAGTATCCCCGGGACCGACGATGCCTGGGACACCGGCGTCCTTGGCGCCGACCCGAACTTCGCCGCGGTGGCGGAGGCAGTAGACGAGGGGGCAGTCGATGCTGCACTGGGTCTGCAGCCGATCTCCATCCGCTTGCAGAGGTCCCTGATCGAGGACTTCAAGCTCATCGCCCAACTGAACGGGTTAGGCTACCAGACCCTGATGCGCCGGGTACTCGCCCGGTTTGCCGACTGCGAGAAGAAGCGCATCCTGCGCGAAGTCGCCGCCGCGGCAGCCCTGCGCAAGTCAGGCCCAACGACCGAGGGCGACGACGGCCCGCGACATGCGGCCGCCGGGAAATAGGCTACTGCGAGACAGGAAGCGGGCGCCTATACGCTCCCCTGGCCCCGCGGGCTCAATTCGACCTTGTCGTAGACCTCGGCCAGGGGCAGTTCGGTGTCGAGGGCGACCAGTGGGACGCTGTTCTCCAGGCTGTCGAAACTGCGCAGCAACCAGTCGCCGCTGGGCTCGCGGAGATAGAGATCGGCGCCGACCCGATGCTGGGACAGCAGCAGATAGGCGCTCAGGCTCGGCAGGCCCCGGTAGTGGGCGAACTTGTCGCCGCGGTCGTAGGCCTCGGTGCTGTCGGACAGGACCTCGACGATGAGGGTTGGGTTGGTAATGACGTCCCGGCGCTCGTCCCAGAACAGCCGCTCCCCGCACACCGCCATGACGTCCGGGTAGGCGCCGAGGTTGGCGGACTCGACCCGGACCTTCATGTCGCTGGTGTAGACGTAGCAGGGGCGGCCCTTGAAGCGGTTGCCCAATTCGCGCAAGACATTGCCACAAATCAGGTTATGGGCCTCGGTGCCGCCCGCCATGGCGAAAATCTCGCCGTCCACAAACTCGCTGCGACCCTGGATCGAGGCGCGCTCGCAGGCGAGCCAATCGTCAAATCGGACACGGAGCTTCGGCTGAAGGGACATGGCTTGG